>JBHAZZ010000092.1:0-25059 GCA_041781275.1 Moraxella sp. | reverse complement strand
TGTAACAGCCCTGAGAAGGCGACGGCATAACCTAGCGCCATGATGGGGGTAGAAAGCAGGGGGGCGAGCACCAGCGCCCCGACAATCATCGCCACATTCAGCAGTACAGGGGCAAAGGCAGGTGGGGCAAAGCGCCCATAGCTTTGTAAAATGCTGCCAAAAAACGCCGTCATAGAAATGAACAGCAAATAAGGAAAGGTAAGACGCAGCAGCTCGGTGGCGGTATTAAATTTGACCGTGTCGCCAATAAATCCGGGGGCAAAAACCGTGATGACCCAAGGGGCACAAAAAATCACCACCACCGTCAGCACAAGCAAAATCAGCGACAACACGCCCGATACCCGACTGACCAAAAGTTGTACTTCGTTTAGGGTCTTTTTTTCTTTGTATTCTGACAAAACAGGCACAAAGGCTTGCGAAAATGCCCCTTCGGCAAACAAACGGCGTAAAAAGTTGGGGATTTTAAAGGCGACCAAAAAAGCGTCCATCAGACCGCCTGCGCCAAATGCCCCCATCAGCACCACATCACGCACCAAGCCCAAAATGCGAGACAGCATGGTCATGGCACTGACCACCAAGGTTGAACGAAAAAGTTTAGATTTTGCCATAGTGTTACTTAATGTTGGTTGTGGTTTTGTGGTTTGGAGAGTGTGTTTTCAAGCGTGGTTATCATTTGGCGAAGCTTTTGCCAATCAAAATACGCCCCAGGATCGGTTTTGCGTGCAGGGGCGATGTCGCTGTGTCCCATCAAATGCCGACGTGTGGCAGGATATGCCTGATAAATGGCGATAATCACGCCAGCAAGTGTGGCATACTGTTCATCACTGAACGCACTAAAATCATCGCCTTCAAGTTCAATGCCGATGGTGTAGTCGTTACAGGCTGGTCTGCCCAGATAACTGGATTGTCCTGCGTGCCACGCTCGGTCATCAAAATTGACAAATTGGGTGATTTTGCCATCACGCTCAATCAACAAATGCGCCGACACTTGCAAATCGGCAATGGCGGCAAAATATGGGTGATCGTCAGCGCAAAGCTGATTTTGAAAAAAAGCTTTGACGTAATGTGTGCCGTTTTTGTCCGTTTGTCCAAATTGACTGGGTGGCAGGCTGATGTTGTGTATGACAATACCGCTGATGTCTGGGCGGTCTGCCTTTTTTGGGCGCTGATTGAAATTGGGCGATGGCACAAAGTCCGCCCCGTGCAACAGACCGTCTGTTATAGATAAATGAGTCATTGTGTTACAATACCGATTTTAAACCTGTTATTTTATCAAAGTTGATCTATGAATGCTGTTACTTTTACGAAAAATGCCCTAGTGTGTGGCGTATTGTCCGTGTTGTCTGTCAGTGTCTTTGCTCAAGGTCAGGCTCATGGGTTGTCCGATGGCACACAGTTATATGCAGCGACTGCCAAGGCGTTATTGGATCTCAGCGCCCCTTATGGATTAAGCCAAGCGCAGTTAGATGAATTGGCAAACAGCACCACTTGGCAAAGACTGCTTTTAATGCAAAAAGGCAAAAGCCAAATCAAAGACAGCAGTTTTTTCCTGGCAGATGATGGGCGTACCAATCCCAAAAATGAACTCATCGCCACACTAAACGCCATGCAGCAAGACAACCAAAAAGCCCAATGTCAATTTGTGGCACGCACGCATTTTTTGCGCAGTGAACTAACAAAGCTTGGCATTAATGCAGGCAAACAAGGGACGTGCGCAGCATTTGACGCTTGGGCAAAAAGCCTAGACGCAGGCACGACATCGGGAGCGCTGTCGCTGATTTTTGCGGACGAACACCCCAACGCTTTGGGTTCGGCATTTGCGCACGCTTTTTTAAAATTGGACACCAACAAAAGTTTGGCAAGCGGTCAAGACAGCGACGCCATCGCCATCAATTACAGCAGTATCCGTTCAAAATCCGAAAGTGAAGCCATCGCTGCCCTAAAATCAGTGGTCGGAGCGTACAACAGTGGCTTGGACATTGTCAATTATGCCCAAAAACAAGACGAATATATCGTCAAAGGCGAAAGGGACATTTGGCAATACAAAATCGCCCTAAGTTCGGACGAATTACAACAAATCATTCGCCATTTGTGGGAAACCAAAGACCTTCAGCGTCCTTACTTTTTTACCCACAATAACTGCGCCACCGAAATTGTGCGATTAATTGATGTGGTGCGACCTGACAAAAACATTGCCAAGGACATGGGTAATATCGTTGTGCCGTCAAAGATTGCTTATATTTTGGACAAACATGGCATGATACAAGAAACCATTTTTTTGCCATCTAACGCCACCAAACGCCAAGCACTCATCAATAATGGTAAGGATTTTGATTTTGCCAACCTAAAGCCCAATAACAACAATCCCATTCATGCCAGTGCCACACACCGCATTGGGGTTGGGGCAGGTTATGATGACAGTCATGGCGGCACCAATCAGGGCAAAGGCGAAATCTATACACTGTCTTTGACTTCGGCTTATCAAGATGACCTAAACCGACCCGCAGGCGTGCGAAAATTTCACACTGTGTTGTTGCCATCTTTGGACATCGTGGTAGATGACGAAAAAGTCAAAGTGGATAAATTAACCCTTTTTTCATCAAGAAGTTATAACCCCATCAATACCGCCAAAAATAACCCCGATCCCCAAACGGGCAAGCCTAAAAATGCTTGGGGGTTGCATTTGGGATTTCGCCAAGTAACGGACGCTTCAGGGGCGGACAACAGCGATCACTTGGTGATGGATAACCGCATAGAATACGGCAGATCGTGGACGATGGGCAAAGGCGCAAGCGGTACGGGGGATTTGGCGGACAGTTTGTGCTATGTGCTTGGTGGTGTCGGCGCTCAAATCGGCAAAATCAACCAAGGCTACCGTGTGGGCGTTGGGACAAACATGGGCTGTATCCATCATGCCGGCGATAATGTGCGTTTTGTGGGTGAGCTTTCGCTACCTGTTTGGTATCATCACGACTCGTCAGACAGTCGTTCGGCGTACTTACAGCCGTCTGTGTCGCTAGGTATGCAATATGATCTAAGTCGCAATCACGCACTGCGTTTGACAGGCAACATAGAAAAAGTTCATGGCGACACCCAAGAACGGGTGCAGTTGCAGTATTTGCGTTATTTTTGATTTAAAAATAAGATAGACGGCATGATTTTGGATTTATGGTGAATTTTATAAACATCAAAGACGATGTCTATTGGCAGATTTTCACCCACGTGGACAATGTATAAAATCGTAATTTTAAGGACGACCACTCATGAACATATTACTCATCGGGCAAGGGGCGATAGGTCATGCTTTGGCACTGTCTTTGTTTGTGCAAAACAAGTGCAAAATCACCGCCCTTGCTCGTACGCCCAAAAGCTATCCCAAAGACAGCCAGATTGTCTTTTGGCAAAAAAGCGTCCAGACGCTCACCAAACAAGAGCTTGCTCCCTTTAGTCATGTTGTGGTGATTGTCGCCCCAAGTCATCAGGCAGTCATGCAAGACAAGGTGCAGGCGTACCGTGAATGTTATTTTGACATCGCTCATCATTTGGCAAGTATGGCAACAGACTTACCAACATTACAGCGGTTAATTTTTGTGTCGTCCACGTCGGTATATGGCGAGAACGAAGGTCAAGTCATTGACATTGATAGCCCAGTCGTACCAAAAAACGAAGCCGCCAAACTGCTGCACCAAGCCGAAATCGCTCTACAGACCGCCTTTGGGGAGCGCTGTGTGATTGTTCGTCCCAGTGGAATTTATGGGGTGAGTCGTCTTCGGCTATTAACGCTTGCCAAAACTGCCCCAGAAGTCAAAACAGGGGCGTGGACAAACCGTATCATGGATACCGATTTGGTTCAGGTGTTGCAGCGACTGATAAAATTGCCACACTGTCAAACGGTGTATTTGGCGACGGATTTTTGCCCTGCGCCTTATGATGAAGTGCTTGGCTTTATCGCCCGTACGCTTGATTATCCCTTGCCTGTGTGTCAAAAAAGCACGCCCACAGGCAAAAAAATCATCAGCAATCTGCCCAAAACGTGGCTGACCTTTGCAGACTATCGGCAAGGATATCGCCACATCATCAGTAAGCAGCCGACCCAAACCGACAAAACACCCCATTAAAAAAACCAGCCCATCAGAGCTGGTTTTAAGCCAATACAAATTTAGTAATGTGAATTGGGAACTAACGCCGTAGATCCATCAGCTGTTTGTATACGATGATAGATAACAGGATTATGACTAGAACTAGTGATATTCTGACTAAGTGGCCCCCTGATGATGGTGATGGTGGGCTTTTTGTCGCTTGTGGGCGTGTTGCTGTTTTGGCTGACGGGCTTGCCTTTGTTTTCCATGATTAACCGATAAAATTTTTGTCCTGCACGACCATCGGCAGGTACGCCCATTTTACGTTGATAATCCATGATGGCACGACGGGTAGCGTCGCCAACAATGCCGTCTGCCGCCCCGATGTCATAACCTGCATCTAATAATGCTTGTTGGATTTCTTTGGTTTCACGTCTTCCAATGCCAGCGTCATCGGTCGGCCAAGGCGTGGCAAAATTGGTGTCCGTGCTGCCTTTTTCAAGTAAGGTGGACAAATGGGCGATGGCAAGGGCGTAACTTTCTGAAGCGTTATAGGCATAAAAAGAATCAAAGTTTTTGCCCACCAAAAACGCAGGGCCATTACGTCCGGCAGGTAGTAGTAGTCCTGCACTTGCCATGGTGTTGGGTAGGGGGCTGCCATCAGGTAAGGTTAGTCCCATGCTTTGCCAGTGGCTAATGCTTTTTTTGCTGGTGCGACCGCTACTGCCACTGTAGCCATTGAGTTTGACTTCATAGCCCCAAGGCTCGCCTTTGCGATAGCCTTTTTTGACAAGGAAATTGGCGGTACTTGCCAAAGCGTCGGCTTTGGAGTTGACCAAATCTTTGCGTCCATCGCCATCAAAATCCACCGCAAGTTCCAAAAAGGTGCTTGGCATAAACTGGGTTTGTCCAAATGCTCCTGCCCATGAGCCTTTCATGTCTTGGGGATAGATGTCGCCATTTTGTACAATTTTTAGGGCGCTGGCAAATTCACCACGAAAATAACTTTGCCTACGATCAAAGCATGACAACGTGGCAAGGCTGCTAAATAAATCTTTTTTGCCCAAGGTGCGTCCAAAATTGGATTCTACGCCCCACACCCCAAGCACGTGTTCGGGTTTGACACCAAAACGTGCTTCAATGCGTTTTAGGACATCGGCTTGTTCTTTTTGGGCTTTCATGCCGTCTTCTACCCTGTCGCTATCTACCAAAGACGCATGATAATCCCAAACGTCTTTTTTAAATTCGGGCTGATAATTTAGGGAGCGGATAACACTGGGATCGGGCTGGCTTGGGCGGTAGGTTTCAAAGGTGCTGCTTGAAATGCCCTTAAAGGTGCTGGAAGTCTTTAGATTGCTCAGACAAGATTGAAATTGGCTATTAGATAAGGTGGGTTCATTGGCAAAAGCAGCCGTACTGATACTTGTGGCAACCAACACGCCAAGGAGTTTTAAGCCAAAAGATTGGGGGGTTTTCATGGTCGTACTCTCTCTGTAATAACTCACTTTAAAAACTTATCTTATATACATTAATGGTACAAAATTTCCGATAAAGCATAAAGGAATTTATCTAAAATCAACATTTGAGCAATATTTAAGCAATAACAACACGTCAAAAACTCTTAAAAACAAATGTTTGGCGTGAAAACGTCTGACATCATAGCAAAAAATGGTAAAATAACACACCCTTTTTACGCACCGTTACCAAAAGCCAACTTATGACAACCAAGCCCCACATTCTGGCAACCCCCCAAAATTCCAAGCCCATGACGCAAGATACAAATGCAAATACAGACACGCAGACAGGCACAGACGCACAGGCAGACGTAGGTCTGGACACGCTTTTTACCACGCCACTGGACAAAACCGCCCGTTTTTCTTTTGATGAGCAAGTGGTGGCGTGTTTTCCTGACATGATTCGCCGCAGTGTCCCCGGTTATGGGCAGGTATTGTCCATGCTGCCGATTTTTGCCCGCCGCCATCTTGGCTTTCGTCAAAACAAAAACGGCAAACGCATCAGTCGCATTTATGATTTGGGCACATCGCTTGGGGCGGTGCTGTTTAGTTTGGCGGGGCAATTTATGCCAGATGAATTAGAAATGATTGGGGTGGACGTATCCAAGCCCATGACCGCCAAAGCCCAGACGCTGCTCAAGGCGCATTATCCTGAACATGACATTTGTGTACTGACCAAAGACATTTGTCAGTTGGCGCTGTTGCCTTGCGACATGATTGTACTGAATTTGACTTTGCAATTTTTACCGCCTGAGCAACGCCAATTAGTACTACAAAAATGCTACGACGCACTGGCGGTGGGGGGCATTTTGATTTTAACCGAAAAAGTGCATTTGCAAGACGAAGAAAATGACGCTTGGCAGGTGGAGCGTTATTATGATTTTAAGCGTGCCAATGGTTATAGCGAACTGGAAATCAGTGGCAAACGCACCGCTTTGGAAAACGTACTGATTACCGACACTCAAGAAACCCACCACCAAAGACTGCAAAAAGTCGGGTTTGATAGGGTGCTGACGTGGTTTGGGTTTTTAAATTTTATTTCCATCATCGCCATCAAATCTTAGTCATTCAATTTTGGTCATCAAATCTTAGCCATCACATTGACAGTATTACCATGAATCAAATTTATACTCACGAACAAGCCTTATATCTTTATTTATTACAGCTTGCCAAGCACAACCCCCAAGTCAATCAGTGGCTCGTACGTTTGCCGTCTTGGTTAGAGCACATCAAAGACAAAAGCCGTTATGCTCATGCGCCGTTTTATGCGTCTGTGGTGGAAAAATTACCCCAAATTATCCGCCAAGAAGTGAATTTACAAAATAAAGTAGAAGTCATCACAAACTGGCAAGCAGCCGATTTTAAAAAATCACACAGTCTACTAAAAAACTTAATGCCGTGGCGTAAGGGGCCGTTTTTTTTGGGTGATGGTCAAGATAGACACATTCATATTGACACCGAGTGGCGCAGCGATTTTAAATGGGCAAGGGTGGCACGTCATCTTAATTTGCAGGGAAAACGCATTTTAGATGTCGGTGGTGGCAGCGGTTTTCATGGGTTTTGTATGTTTGGTGCTGGGGCAAAATCGGTGATTGTCATCGATCCGTCTTGTTTGTTTTATCATCAGTTTTTGGCGATTAAGCATTTTGTGGGTGATGTGCCTGTGCATTACATTCCCGTAGCGCTTGAAGCTTTGCCCGAGCAAAGTGCGCTGTTTGATGTGGTGTTTAGCATGGGGGTGCTGTATCATCGGGCGTCGCCTTTTGAGCATTTGGATCAACTCAAAGGACAACTGAAAAAAGGCGGAACGTTGGTGCTTGAAACCTTGATTGTGGACGGCGATGAACAGACGGTGCTTGTGCCAACCGATCGTTATGCGCAGATGAACAATGTGTATTTTTTGCCATCGGTAAAGGCGCTACAACATTGGCTGACCAAGGCAGGCTTTGGCGACGTGCGCTGTGTGGACATAGACACTACAAGCACCAACGAGCAACGAGCGACACCGTGGATGACTTATCACTCATTGGCGGACTTTTTGGATAAAGATGACCCAAGTAAAACGGTGGAAGGCTATCCTGCTCCCAAACGGGCGGTGTTTTTGGCGACCAAATAGGGTTTAAGCAAAAGCTTAAAGCAGTGTCAAAAGATATTCAGCGATGACCCCTTTTGCCAAAAAACCGATACAGCCAGCCCCTAATGCCAATAAAATCCAAAAGGTGCCTGCTTTGCCTGCTTTGGATTTTTTGGCAAGATCCCACATGATAAAAAACAAAAAGCCAATAAATAGTGGTAATAAACCATACAAACCCAAATTGACGATGATACCTTCAGAAATGGCAATTAACATGATGATTTCCCCAAAAATATGATGATGTATTATAACAAATTTTCCGCAAAATAAGGGGCGCTTTATTCTGTTTTGTCATGGTTGTTGGCTGTTTTGATGTTGGCGGTTTGCTATTTGTATCAATACCCAATCCAAAAATGTCAAAATATAGTTTTTGATAAAACAAAGTCATTTGTTTTAAAAAAATAATGCAATGAATTTTATGGCTGACATAATGAAAACTTATCAAAAAAATGCTAAAATCAGAAGTTTGACAATAACAAAAATTAGGTAATTTCATGAGTAGCCAAACCACAGACCCCCAAATCATTGCCCTTAGCCAAATGACGCTTGATGTGATTGACCGCCTAAAAAGCACGGGCGTTTTATCACCAGAGTTTCAAGTGCCAATCAACTGGGTGCGTACCAAAGACAAAGCGCATGGCGATTTTGCGTCCAACGTGGCGCTGATTGGGGCAAAACAAGCAGGCACTCGCCCGCAAGAACTTGCCAAAGTGATCTTGGCTGAACTTATAACCCATCAGTCGGATTTGGTGGAGCGTGCCGAAGTGGCAGTGGCAGGGTTTATCAATGTCTTTTTAAAGCAAACCGCCAAATTTGCCGTGCTTGATGATATTTTGAGCCAAGGCGATGGCTTTGGGCGATCGCTTACGCACCAAGGACAAAAAATCCAAGTGGAATTTGTCTCCGCCAATCCCACATCTAGCTTGCACGTTGGACATGGACGTGGCGCAGCTTATGGCATGAGCGTTGCCAATTTGTTGGAAGCCACAGGCTACGATGTCTGCCGTGAATATTATGTCAATGACGCAGGTCGGCAGATGGACATTTTGGCGACTTCTACCTATTTGCGTTATTTGCAGGCGTGCGGCGAAAATGTGGCTTTTCCCAGTAACGGTTATCAAGGCGACTATGTGGCAGAGTTTGGCAAAGCGCTGTTTGATGAATTTGGGCGTACTTATCATCATGAGTTTGCCAAAGTGTGTTTGGACGTGTGTGATGACGCAGTTTATGCCAATGACGAAAACAAAACCTTACTTTCAGGCGACAAAGAAGCACACATTGATGGATTGATTGCCAACGCCAAAGCCTTGCTTGGGGCAGATTACGATGTCTTTTTGCAATTTGCCCTAACCAATATTTTGTCAGACATCAAAGAAGATTTGGCAGAATTTGGCGTGGTGTTTGAAAATTGGTATTCTGAAAAATCGTTGGGCGATAAAATTGACAGTGTCCTTGCTGAATTGGATAAACGGGGCTATTTGTACGAAAAAGACGGTAACATTTGGTTTCGTTCCACCGATTTTGGCGATGAAAAAGACCGTGTGGTCAAGCGTGCCAATGGGCTTTTGACTTATTTTGCGTCTGACATTGCTTACCACAAAGACAAATTTGATCGGGGTTTTGACAAGGTCATCAATGTGTGGGGCGCTGACCATCATGGGTACATTCCCCGTGTTAAGGCAAGCTTGTCGGCGCTGGGCATTGACCCTGAACGTTTGGAAGTCATGCTGGTGCAGTTTGTGGCGCTGTGGCGTGGCGACCAAAAGGTACAAATGTCTAGCCGTTCAGGGCAATTTATCACGCTTCGTGAACTGCGTGAAGAAGTAGGCAATGACGCTGCTCGTTTTTATTATGTGGCACGCACGCCAAATATCCACATGGATTTTGACCTTGAACTTGCCAAAAGCCAAAGCAAAGACAACGCCGTGTATTATATCCAGTACGCCCACGCTCGCATTTGCCGAGTGTTGGATCGTTTGGGTGAGTTTGCTGTGGCGATGGATTTGGCGCTTGGCAAAGATAATGAAGCCTTGCTTGGCGACAAAGAAAGCGAACTTATCAAAATGCTGGCGGCGTACCCACAAGCGGTATTGCGTGCTGCCAACGCTCGTGAGCCCCATATTTTGACCCATTATCTAAAAGATCTGGCAGGGCAGTTTCATGGTTGGTATGATACCAGTCGTATTTTACCCAAGGGCTTAGGTGAAAATGCAGCAAACGCCGATGAGCTGGCACTGATGCAGGCACGTTTGCGTTTGTCTGTGGCGGTCAAACAGGTGTTGGCAAATGGCTTAAATCTTTTGGGTCTGTCTGCACCTGTGGCGATGTAAATTTGGCTAAAGGTTATAAGGGGAGCAACCGTGAGTTATAAAGCACCAGTAGATCGTAAAACACAAGAACGCACCAAAGCAGGGTGGCAAAGTTTGCTTTGGATGTTTGTTGTGGCGGTTATCGCCGTGATGATTGGTGTGTTTTTGTATTTATCGCCTTTGTTTGATGGGTTTCGCAAAGAAGTAGAGCCCAACACGCCTGCGGAAGTTACGCCTTTGCCAACGCCCACCGAAAAAAAGGGTGAGTATGAATTTTATGAAATTTTGCCAGAACGCAAATTTCAAGGCAGTGGCTCAGGACTGGGTACAGCGCCCGAGCCCCAAACCACAGAAGCCGAGCCCAAGCGTAAGTACGATGTGGACGCCGTGGTGGTAGCTCCCAAATCCGCCAATGATGAAATTACCGTGGTAGAAGAAGATGCCACTTATGACGAAGCTGACCCTGCAACTGGCACAGATACCGCCACCCAATCAGACAGCGCCGACAGCCAAGGCGAGATCAAGGTAAGCAAATCAGGTTCAACGTATATTTTGCAAGTGCGCAGTTATGACAATGCCGACGACGCCGATCGTAAATTGGCAGAAGTCATCATGGCAGGTGTGGACGCTCATGTGGTGCAGCGTCAAGATGCGTCAGGTGTAGAGCTGTATCAAGTGATTTCGCAGCCCATGAACAGCAAGGCTGCCGCTTATGCCGCCGAACAAAAACTCAGCGAATACGGCATTGATTCCATCGTGGTAGAACAAAGACACTGATAAGCCATCAGCATTTAACAGTACTCGTGTTGTTCCACCAAAAATATCAATCCATAAAAATACCGCTCAAGCATTTTGGGCGGTATTTTTGATTTGGTAAATCTGTTATGATTTTGGTGCTTCAGCGGTGGCTGTGGCGGTATCGGCAGGCTTTTCTTGTGCATCGACAGGTTTGTCGCTGGTAGCAGCTTCAGGCTTGGCGTCAGCAGGGGCGGCAGCGTCCTTGGCTGTGTCTTTGGCAGCGGTATCGGCGGCAGGAGCGTCTGTTTTAGCGCCTTCTGCTTTGGTGTCGGCTTGGTTGGCGCCATGATGGGCGATGGCTTTGGCTTCGGCGGTAGCAACGTCATTGGCAACATGAGCGGCATTGTCTGCGGTTGGTTTGGCACGATTTGCACCACCTACACCACCCATCGGCTCTTCGCCATGATCGGCAAATTTCACTTCTTCGGCTTTGGGGGCTTTGGCAAGGGCAGCGGCTTGGGCTTCTTCTACATAATCTACGGCTTTTTTGTGTTCTTCTTTGCCACCACAGGCGGTCAAGGCAAGAGCAAGTAGGCTAACGCTTAGAACGTGGGCTTTCATAAGGGTCTCCAATGAGATAAATTAAACTCGTCTATTATGCCATAAAGTAGTGCGTATTGACAATTTTCTGATACAAAGTGGCAAGAATAAGATGGATATTCATCAAAAAAGACAAATGATGTCATTTAGCCCCTGATACCCGATACCATTTTTGGCGGTAACAAAGTTTAATAAAAAACTGCTTGCCAAGTTGAAGTATTTATGATAAAAATAAAGTGATAACAACCATTCACTAAATTGTTGTTATTTTTACATAAAGAAACCAAATAGTAAGGAGCCATTCAAATGGTTGATGTTAAAGTTGTTCAGTCAGTCAGTCAGTCAAATAAGTAAATTGGCATTGGCAATGGGCTTATGTGCCATCAGTATGCAATATGCCCATGCCAATACCGCAGGATTTGTAACAGCGACCAATACCGCCTGTCAGGTGTATTTATCAAATAAGGTAGAGCGTACCGCCAAATGGCAAGGCGACTGTAGCAATGGACAAGCCCAAGGGCAGGGTACTACCGAAGTGTACAATCTTGATGGTAGCCTACGCTATACAGTATCAGGGGTCTATCAACAAGGTAAGCTACAAGGACAAGGTACAGAAACTCACGCAAATGGCGATAAATACGTCGGCGAGTTCAAAGATGGTAAACGCCATGGACAAGGCACTTATACTTTTGCAGATGGTCGCCAATACGTTGGTCAATGGCAAAATAATAAATACCATGGACAAGGTACAGAAACTGACGCACATGGCGATAAATATGTCGGCGAGTTCAAAGATGGTAAACGCCATGGACAAGGCACTTATACTTGGGCAAAAGGTAGTTACCAATATGTCGGCGGTTGGAAAGATGATAAGAAGTATGGAAAAGGTGTGTACACGAATCCTGATTTTAAGTATGTGGGACAATATGGTGGTAAAGATGGTGTAAGAATTAAGGGGACTTATTATTGGTCGGATGGCAGTAAATTAAGTTGCCATTCAGCGCAGGATTGTGAAAAGAAATATGAAGTAGGGCTCAAAAATTTCTACGACGGTCTATTGAAAGCAGCGGAGTCCTGCGACCATGTATATGTTGGTAAACGCTTTATCACCAAAAATGGCTTGGGTTGGGATATTGAGATGAAGGTAGAAGGAGTATCTACTAAAACGAGTCAAGTAACGGTGCATCGCATCGGTACTGATTCTTACCAAGAAATACATTGTTCACAAGTCCCTAAGTAACACCTGTCTTTGGGTAAAATAATAAAAAAACAAGGGGGTTTTCCCTTGTTTTTTTAATGATAATTGGAGTTAAAACAAAAAAGCACAATATTAACGTAATTAACGCACTGTGTTATTTGCCACCAACAGCAAAAGCAAAACATAGGATTTGATGGGGGATTGTTGTATAATTAAATGAACTTCTTTTTGGTATCGGGAGCTTTTATGAACAACTATGCGTTATTGGCAACTGGGCTTTTGCTGTCATCTTTGGCATTGGCTGGGGCTCATGAATTTCAAAACGCCAAATTTCACTGTGTTATTTTGAAAAATGGCAAAGCAGTCAAACAACAAAATTGCACCGCCGACGGCTATGAACACGCAGGCGCAGGCTATGGCGGCGGACATGGTTATAATTTTCTCCCCATTCAAGGCTATGGCAAAATCAGCATTGACGCAGGCGTGTCATTTTCTGATAGCAAAATGGACAAAGATGGTTCGCCGATGATTGAAAAAGAGTGGGCAAATTTAAATGGCAAACCTGCTGTTGTGCGCTGGCGTACCCCCAAGACTTTTAAAATCGCCACGCCACAACAAGTTGAAAACGATAACGGCACGCTTTATACCTGCTATATCCATAAAAAGAATGCCAAATATGAATTTTGTTATTTGCCAAAATAATCAAGTTTTTTGTCATAAAAAAATCGGGTATAATGCCCGATTTTTATTTGTCCGTCAATTTATTTGGCTTATTCGTCCAAACTTTCTAAACGAATGCGCACCACAGGCTCAGCCACGGCAGTTAGGGCTTCAATCTGTTTGATGGCGTTATTCATCTGTTTTTCTAGGACGGGCAAGGTCAAGATGATGATGGGCACCAGTCCTGATTTGTGGGCATCACGTTGCATGATGGCGTCAATATTAATGCCGTTGTCGCTTAAAATGCGGGTGGTGTCGGCAAGTACGCCCAATTCGTCTTTGACCGTCAAACGCAAATAATAACCGCAAGTCATCTCATCACTGGTCAAAACACGAGTGTCGGACAACTGTTCGGGCATAAAGGCAAGGTGGGGCACGTCATCAGCGTCATCATTGATGACATAAATCAAGTCCATCACGTCCGCCATCACTGCCGATGCTGTCGCTCCTGCCCCTGCACCATCGCCATAATACAAGGATTGTCCCAAGGGGTGAGCGTCCACCATCACCGCATTTTTTACGCCATTGACGTTGGCAAGCAAGGTGCTGTTGGGAATAAGGGTGGGGTGAACACGCAGCTCAAAGCCTGTTTCACGGCGAAACGCAAAGCCCAGATGTTTGATGGTATAACCAAGTTCTTTGGCATAAATCACGTCTTGTAGGCTGATTTTGGTGATGCCTTCGCAATACACTTTGTCAAATTGTAAAGGAATCCCAAAAGCAATGGACGCAAGCAAGGATAATTTGTGAGCAGCGTCAATGCCTTCTACATCAAACGTAGGATCGGCTTCGGCATAGCCTAGGGCTTGGGCTTCGGCAAGCACATCACCGAATTTACGGTTTTTTTGTTGCATTTCGCTTAAAATAAAGTTGCCTGTGCCGTTGATGATACCAGCAACCCAATCAATTTTGTTGGCGGCTAGGGCTTCACGAATGATTTTGATGATGGGAATGCCCCCTGCCACTGCCGCTTCATAACGCACTTGAACGCCATATTCGTCCGCTAGGGCAAAGATTTCATTGCCGTGTTTGGCAAGCAAGGCTTTGTTGGCGGTAACGACGTGTTTTTTGTGTTTGATGGCGTGAATGATGACATCTTTGGCGGTGGTCGTGCCACCGATGACTTCAATGACGATGTCCACATCATCGGCTTGACAGATTGCCATCAAGTCATCGCTTTGTTTGATGGCAGGGTCAATGTCGTTCCTGTGCCTTCTTGTGCCAACGTGGGTGATGTTTAGGTGGTAGCCACTACGGCGGGTCAATTCACGCACGTTGTCTTTAAGCAAATTGACAACGCCTGTGCCGACTGTACCTAAGCCCAGTACGGCAAGATTGATTGTTTTAGTCATGATGTTTCCAAAATGTGTGTCAGTTAGATACAAATGTAACTGGATAACTTACCATAAGTTGCAGGGTTATTCCAGTGTCTTTTTAAGTTTCGTAACAATTTAGGATTTGTTGGCAATCGCCATTTTTGCCAATTCTGCCGACGGCAAATATCCCCCAAGCTGTGTGCCGTTTTCGGCAAAGATGGCAGGTGTGCCTGACACGCCCAAACTATAACCGAGAGCCACATGGTTTTTGACGGGGCTGTCGCAGGTGGGGGCGGTGATTTTTTCGCCTTGTTTGGCTCGGGTCATTGCGTCTTTGCGGTCTTTGCTGCACCATACCGCTTCGCTAAGTGCCAACATTTGTTCGCCACGGGGCCAAGCCAAATAACGCACTTCAATGCCTTGGGCGTTGGTTTGGCTGATTTCTTGATGGAGTTTTTGGCAATAAGAACAAGTAGGATCAGAAAACACATAAATGACCGCTTTGGTTTCGCCCTTGGCAGGGAAAGTGATCATGGTGTTTTTATCTACCATGGATAAGGCTTTTTTGGCGTTGGAAGAATGCAGTTTGGCGCTGATGTCTTTGGGCTTGTCGCCGCCCAGTTCAATCAATGCTCCTTGAAAAATATAAGTACCTGTTTTGTCGGTAAAAATAGACTCCGCCCCGTCCAAATTGACAAAAAACATATCAGGCACGCCACTGGGTACGGCGGATAAAACGTGCAAATCTACCCCTGATTTGTTGAGATTGGCTTGTAGGGCGTTTGCCACGTCTGCATTGTGGTTTGGGTCGCTGCTTTGGGCGGCGGTGTTGGATAGGGGGGCTTTGGCGCTGGCTGTTTCGGTCGTTTGGGATTTTTCGCTTTCTTTGGCGGTGCTGTTTTGGTTGCAACCTGCCAAAGCCAGTGCGGACATCAAACAAAAACTAAGAACGGTTTTGGTAAAAAATTTCATAAGTGTAGCATTTCGTCTTAAAATAAAAGTGGTGTGTGTTGAATGAATTTTGATTGCCATCAAAATAAAATCAGTCGCCCCAAATAAGCCAAAAATCCACCATTGACACCAAATATCAAAAAAAAGATGTTGGAGTAATATAGGGCGGTGGTGTTTTGGGGTAAGATAAGAAAAGGGGTTAATTTATCTTAGTTGATTATCTTTTCATGTTCAACTTGTCCTATTATACTTTTATCATTTAAATTTTGGCAAAATATTTTTTTAGTCCTTGTAATAATAGATTTTTTTCAATGGTTACAGGCATGGTCAAATGCTTGGCGATGGCATAAGCGTCGCCGCCTGTCATGATGATTTCGTGGTCGGGGTAGGCGGTTTGTGTGTGATGGATAGCGCCGACAATGGACAACAAAATGCCGTGATTGACAGCGTCTGATGTGTTGGTGGCAGGCGTGGTGCTGGCAAGGTCGCCAACTTGGACATCAATTTGCTGCGTGCCGGCGTACAAAGCGTCCCGCTGCAAACGAGCATTGGGAAAAATATAACCACCCAAATGTCGCCCCTTATCCAACAAATCAATGGTCATCGCCGTGCCACAGCCTATCACGCATTGGCGTTTTTGATGATCGACCGCCCCCATCATCTGTAGCCAGCGGTCAGTGCCAAGCTGACTTGGGTCATAATCGCTATATAAATGCAGGTGGTTTTGGCAGACTTTGGCAAATTCAAATTCAATTTGGGTGCTTTCTAAGGTTTGGCAAATTTGGGCGTTGATGGTTTGCCCAAGCACAGACGACACGCCGATAAACTGCGGATTTAGACGAATGAATTTATCAGCAAGCCCCATCAAAAGCTCGGCAGGGGCTTGTAGGTGCAGTTTGGCATCGTGATCGATGACGTTACCGTCTTCGTCGGTCAGCCAATATTTTAGGCGGGTGTTGCCAAGGTCTAGCCATAACGTTTTCATCAGGTGTCTTTCCTAAGTTTGACCGTGCCAGCATAAATAGTACTGATGGTGTCTTTGTTTTGTAATAACATTCCGCCTTGGGTATCAATGCCAACACATTTGCCAAGATGGGTGGGGCTGTGTAAGTCATTTTGGGCAAATACGGCAAGATTTTTGCCTTGTAAACCATGATGGTGATTGTATTCGGCGATAAAGGCTTGGCAGGTGGCAGAGTCGTTAAGGCGATTGGTTAAGGCGATCGCTTGCCCTAAAGATTGGCAAATGGGTTGGTACAGTGCGTCAGCGTTTAACAGTGGCTCATCGGTCAAATCAGCCAAACACACCGCCGCATAAAACTCATCATCAATAACGGGCGTGCTTGCCACGTTTAGTCCTACGCCAATCACTGCGCCAACGGGGGTGGGCGACTGCATAAAAACAGGCTCTATCAATATGCCGCCCAATTTGCCAAATTTGCCCGATAAAGCGTCATAAACGCCCAAGTCATTCGCCCATTTTAGACTGATGGGGGCTGAAGCGTCTTTTTGTCTTTGCTGATTGATGGCTTGTATTAAAGGCAGTTTCAATAAACTTAAGCCCACCGCCAAAGATAATAAACCCGATAATCGAGCCAAAGAGTAAGTCCTGTCGCCACCGATGGGCACATACAGCGATAAAAAAACGTTGCCTGCGCCGTTTTGCCATGCTCTGCCATGCTGTCCACGCCCTTGGGTTTGGCTGTCTGCGGTGTACAGTACGGGCAAGTCGTGGCGGTGTGTGGCTGTTTGTATGGCTTGGATTAGGGCAGTATTGGTGCTGTCTATGACCGTAAAATGCCGATGGGTCAGCATATCAAAAGTAGAAAAAGGCATGACGTGTTTATTGGGTTAAAATGGCTTATAATAACATAAACTTTTGATGAGATGATGAGTGATGGAAATATATCTGTGGTTTATTTTGGCAGGAGCCTTTGCAGGCATTTGTGCAGGACTGTTTGGGGTGGGAGGCGGTATGATTATTGTGCCTGCCTTAATGTGGATTTTTGCCAGTGTTGGGTATTCAGCGGACGTGGTTACACATATGGCGGTGGGTACATCATTGGCAACGATAATCGTAACTTCTATCAGCTCTTTGATGGCACATCATAAATTGGGTAATGTACGATGGGATATTTTTCGTCATATGTCAATAGGACTGGTGATAGGTAGCGTACTTGGTGCAGGCATTGCAGACAGGATACATGGTGCTACTTTGGCAGCCATTATTGGACTGTTTGCGATGGCAACGGGCGTTAAAATGTTAATGGCAAAAAAAGGGCAAAGCCATGAGCATGACAATTTACCTAAAGCCAGTACTCAATTTGTTGCAGGCACGGGGATTGGTATGGCATCGGCGATTTTTGGCATTGGTGGGGGGAGCTTGACTGTACCTTTTTTAAATCGCTGTGGTTTGGCGATGAAAAAATCTGTAGGGACATCATCGGCTTGTGGACTGCCCATTGCCATCGCAGGGGCGTTTGGTTTTGCGTTTTTTGGGCGAAATGTGGCAGGCTTGCCTGCTGATGCGATTGGGTTTGTGCATGTTACGGCGTTTATTTGTATTTCTGTGGTTAGCTTTATGATGGCAAAGGTTGGGGCAAAACTTACCCATGTTTTGCCTGCCCAAATTTTAAAACGTGCTTTCGGTTGTTTGTTGTTATTGGTTGGTGTGCAGATGGTGTATAAAGTATTGGGCTAAAGTGGCTTTAAGGTCTTTGCCCAAACTTCCACTCTTTGCATTTTTACACCATGAACGTCATGATAGGTAGGATAACGCAAAGAACCTTCGATGATAACTAAACTACCTTTAGTCAGGTGTTTGAATGCATAAAAACTCATGGCGGTAGGTACAACAACTTGGTGCCATTCGGTTTGTTCTCTAGGTTTACCTGTGCTTTTATCTATCCAACGTTCACTGGTGGCAATCGATAGTTTGGTAATATGTGAACCATTTTGAAAGCTGACAAGCTCTGGATCTTTGCCTAACCGACCAACAAGATAGATAAGATTAACTGACATAGATTATCCTTAAAATCATTTTATTTAATAAACTTAGAATATAAGTTCGAGTGGCTTAACACAGGAACAAGGTTTGAAACCTAAAAAGTCTAATAAACCTTTATCAATATTTTCTTGATCGAAGTGATATTTGATTTGTAGGTAGATAAACAATTCGTCAAACAGGGATTGCTTTTGATTGGCGAGTTCGTTAGATAGTGTTTTTAGACGCTCATCTTTTTCTGCAGATAAATAACGAATATCTTCATAATCTAGAAATCTCATGTTGTAGACTTGGTTTTCTATAGTACCTTTGTTGGATTTTTCAAGGGTTTTTAGAAATCTTAACAAATCAATTAGGACGTTATTTACTGTTGTAGTTTGTTGATTGAGTGTGTTGTTTACAATATTAGAATAACTTGTATTTTTGGATTTGATGACATTAATAATGTCATTGTCGTTTAGTTTTAATTGATATTTGTTTAGAAATGCTGCTTTTAGGGCATTGATACGCCCTGTTAATACAATCTTATCATCTTTCTTGACGTTACAAAAGAAGCTACGGTAGTAATCAATCGCTTCATCTCCCTTGTATCTTACAGACTTGGGAATAATGACATTAACCCAGTCACTGTGAAGTAGTTGGCAATCTTTATTTAAATGATAAGCTGGTTTTCTTTCAGGTTGCACATATAGTTTACTATCACGGATTTTGATAGGGCGAAGTAATTGGATATTGGTATTATTTGAATTTGATAAAAATAATTTAGCGGCGGTTAATTTTTGTTGTTCAGGTATGGAAAGCAGGGTTGATAACTCACTAAAATTTTTTTTAAATTTGCATTAGTAATATACATCACACTCCCTCCTTTTTAATGAGTATATTTTCCTTATTCTACCATTATTTTTTATTTAATGTAAATAAAATATGATGAATGGTGGAAAAATAAGATTGGATTGTTTATAACCAATAAGTATTGAATATTTATTGTGAAACATAATTCAAAATAAACCAATCAATCATACGCCCAAAACCCCTCCAAAATTTTTTTAATACCAAACCATCATCAAAAACCCAAAAAAACTTAACATAAAACCAACCAATATCATTATTACAAACAGCCTATTTTGTGATAGTATCAAATAAACAGATCAGTAACTTGGAGAGTGATGATGAAAATGTTAGCCAAACAATTAACCATAGCGACATTATTGGGGCTGATGACAACGACCGCTTTTGCATATGAGCCTGAGATGTGTCCAACTCTGCCAAAAGAAAACTTTGCCAAATTTGATGATTATAGAATGTTTGACGATGGTTGTGATACTCGTGTCAAGGTAGAAAAAAATAACAAATGGGGGTTGGTTGAAACTGCTGGGGGCGTTGTTCGCCCTTTGACAGCCATTAAATACGATAGCATTGGTCAATTATCAGGGTATTTTATTGTTACGATAGATGATAAAAAAGGATTGCTTGACGATACAGGAAAAGAAATTTTACCCGTAGAATATGACAGCATTTATCGTTTTTCAAAGGCAGGATTTGCCAAAGTGCAAAAAAATGACAAATGGGGATTTGTCAATGACGAAGGTGAGCTGGTCATTCCTTTACAATATGATGACGCAATTTCATTTCCATTTTATGAACATTTGGCGGCGGTAAAAAAGAATAATAAATGGGGATTTATTGACGAAGCTGGCAAAACCGTCATTGATTTTCAGTTTGATGATGCCTTACCCTTGGCTGAAGGACTTGCGGCAGTGAAAAAGGGCAATAAATGGGGATATATTGATAAAACAGGTAAAACCGTATTGCCTTTTCAATATGAAAATGCCCGTAATTTTAATCAAGACATCGCTCCTGTACAAAAAAAGAAAGGCTTGTTTAAGAAAGTCGCAAAATGGGGATTTGTGGATAAAACTGGTAAAACCGTCATACCTTTTGAATATGATGAAGCAGAATTTTATGAATTTCTTGCTCGGGCTAGAAAAGGCGAAACATGGACATACTTTGATAGAGACGGCAAGGTGGTAGAAAATCCTTATTTTTGTTGTTATGGACCAATCCAAGGCAGTCGCCCTGACAGAGACTGACAAATTTATCCAAAATCGCCCAAAAAAGTAAAACAAAAGATGTTAAATTTTGCTAATATGTGGTTTTTTTTGATGGCAGACTGCGACAATTATGCGATTAAAACAACTCAAATTGGCAGGGTTTAAATCTTTTGCAAACCCCACTATCTTTACTTTTAAACATAACATCACCGCCATTGTTGGGCCAAATGGCTGTGGCAAGTCCAACGTCATTGACGCCATGCGTTGGGTGCTTGGTGAGACCCGAGCCAAACAGCTTCGGGGTGGGGCGATGAGCGATGTGATTTTTGCGGGTGTGGAAGGTCGTGCTGGCAAGTCTATGGCGAGTGTGGAGCTGACTTTTGAACACACTCAAGACGAAAAAACAGGCATACGCCACGCCCTAAATTTGTATCACGAACTGACGCTACGCCGCCAAGTACATAAAGACGGCAGATCGGATTATTTTATCAATGGGCAGCAGGTACGCCGCCGTGATGTGGTGGACGTATTTTTGGGGACGGGGCTGGGCGCAAAAAGCTATGCGGTCATTGAACAGGGCATGATTGGGCGTATCATTGAAGCTGATGGCGCAAAACTGCGTGAGTTTATTGAAGAAGCAGCGGGGGTGTCTCGTTATCAGGCACGTCGCAGTGAAACCCAAGCGCAGCTTAGTGCCACCAGCGAAAATTTGGCACGTTTGAATGATTTGCAAAGCGAACTGAGCAAACAGCAAAAATCCCTACAAAAACAAGCCAAATCTGCCCATCAATACCAAACGTTACAAAGCGAATTGGCATTACTTAACAAACAAACCTTGCTACAAAAACTATTTGCCACATGGCAAGAATTACAGCAAGCAGATGACAAACATCAAAATATCCAAACACAAAAACAAGACATTGAAAAAAAACTACAAACGCTAGATTGTGAGTTAAACCTTTATCATCAAGAATTACAACAATTAACCACCCAAAAAAATGAATTAAAAGAAACGTATCACCAAGCCCAGCTTAATCAACAAACGTTGCAACATGAATTTTTAAGTTTACAAAACGACATTCAAAGAACCGATGACGCATTAAATAAACTGCTGCAAGCTCAAGAAAATCACCAAAAATCCACCGATTCTGCCAAAACCAGTCTGCAACAGATTCAGCAAGATCTTGCCATACTAAACCCACAAATGACGGAGATTGATCAAAAGCTTTTTGACGCTCAAAGTGCATTACAAACTGCCCAAAACGATCATCAATCTGTCAAACAAACGCTCAATAAGTTAAATGGTCAAAAACATGAATACCAACACGCCAAATCCCTTGCGCAAAGTCATCAAGATCGCCTAAAAAATGGATTAAATAAATGGGAAAAAAAGCACAGCAGTCTTATTTGTCAAAGTAAAGATATTTCCAGTGAACAAATCATCAAAGATGACATACAGACATTGGCACAACTAACTCTTAGAATTGATGAATGTCAAAAGAAGTTACATGACCTACAAAATGATGACGACAAAAAATCCGATACCAACAAATTAAAAGAAACCCTACAAACCAAACAGCAAAACTTGCAAACACTACAGCAGCGTCATGCCGTCCTACAAAGCGAGCAGGCGACCCTAACGTCTCTTTTGCAAACGCCAAGCAACAAACCCACAAAAACCGATCATTGTGATATGTATCAAGACTGTCAAACGCTGCAATCCTTGATTCGTCTTAGCAAACAAGGCGAACAGTACGCCGAAATTTTGGATCAGTTTTTGGGTTTTTGGCTGTCATCTGGGGTGCTTGATGGCGAACATTTGTCCAATTTGCCAACCACTGCCCCACACGATAAAGCGTTTAGCGCCATTTTGACAGCTTGCCATACGTCCGTTTTGCCTGCGGATTTGCCAGACAATTTATTGCCCCTTGATGTGCTGATTGAGTCGCCACGTTTGACGCTTTGGCAGGGCGTTTATTTGTGGACGGGCATGGGTGCAGTACCACTGCTTGATGACGGCACGATTTTGACGCAAGAAGGGTGGCTATTTGGGGCATTTGGTGCGGTGCATATTAGTAGACTGAAATTACAAAGCACATTTTTAAGTAATCAACTTGCCAATACAAAAAGGCTTGATGACATAAAAAGCGAATTGACTGTTTTATTACCCCAAATTGAACACGCCAAAAAAGACGTGGAAATCACCAAGGAAGCATTAACCCAGTTAGAAAATGCCAAAGAAAAAAGACAACAAGAAAAACAGCTCATCAATCAACAAATTTATGATCTGAAAGAAAAGCACGCCAAACTTTCCATCAAAATAGATAAAGATAAATTTAATGCAGAAAATCATCATAAAAATCTCAAAGAATTGACTGAGCAAAAACAAGAATGGCAAAACGAACTTGCTGACATAGAAAACGAACTTAGCGTACATCAAAAAAAACTTGATGAAATATTAATGCCTTTGCAAGAAACCCAAAATGCTTTAAAAGCATTAACACACACCATCAGTCGTCTAAGTGATGACATTGCCAAACTTAATAAAGAAAAACAAGCATTGGCAATCAAACATACGGCTTTGACACAAAACCATCATCACGCCCAAAAAGTATTGAGCAGTAGTCAAATCACGCAGCAAACCACCCATCAAGAAATAGAGCAGTTAGTATTAAAAAAAGACAATCTAAATCAAACACTGCCAAACAAACAAAAGGCGCTAACACAAGCGACCATCAGCACTCAAACCCTTGATAAGCAGTGTGATGAACTTGAAAAAAAGGCTCAAACATTAAATGATAAAATCAGTGAACTAAAAGAAACCAGACATACCATTTATTTCAGACTTTCTGATGTGGACACGCAGGCGACAGCACTGGTGGCACAAAAGGCAGTCGCCCAAAGTCGCTTGCAGGATTTGTCAGGGCAGTGTGTCGGTATGGACGATGGGTTTGATTTGGCAGCGACTTTGGATAATTTTGCACAAAATCCACCCAAATTTACCGATTTGACCGCCAAAATCACCAAAACCACCACCGCTTTGGAAAAGCTTGGGGCGGTAAATTTGGCGGCGGCAGAAGAATTGGCGCAATTAAACGCTCGCATGAGTCCTTTGCAGGCGCAAATAGACGACATCACAGCCAGCATGGACACCCTGCAAAACGCCATCAGTGCCATAGATGAAAAAACCAAAACGCTGTTTTTGGGTATGTTGCAAGCGGTCAATCAAACGTTGGGTGCGCTGTTTGCCAAGGTGTTTGGCGGCGGTCAGGCAAGTTTGACCTTGATGGACGATGAAAATTTGTCCAAGACGGACAAATGGCGGGCGGGGCTTGAACTGATGGCACAGCCCAAAGGCAAAAAGAACACTCGCCTTGCGGTACTGTCAGGTGGTGAAAAAACACTCACGGCGCTGAGTTTGATTTTTGCCATTTTTAAACAGCACCCTGCGCCGTTTTGCGTGCTTGATGAAGTGGACGCACCGCTTGATGATGCCAACGTGGGGCGATTTACGGCGCTGATCGAAGAGCTGTCAAAGGACGTGCAATTTATTTTTATCAGTCATAACAAATTGTCTATGCAAATTGCTGACGAATTAAAAGGCATTACCATGCCGACAGCAGGTATTTCAAGTTTGGTAACGGTAAGTTTGGGGGAAGTGGAGAAGTATTTAAATTAATAAAAAGCAATAAAAAAGAAATAAAAAAAAGGCAAGTAGGGATTGCTTGCCTTAAGTTGGTTAGCCATATCGTGAACCGCAAGTGATGGTTTTTTGTTGTTTGTTAAATTCTAAAAAGTCGTAATTGCCATATTCTGTACCACCATAAGACCAACCCATGTCATCAATAGTCAGAACCACGTTCCAATCTTCTTGATTATTAAAATATTCGCCATCTTCTCCTTGATAAGGTATATTCATGATTTTTTGTGGTGTGTTATCTTCACTTTCTGAATATATTAACCATGCTTTTTTTGAGCCAACGGCATGATTTTTGCCATCAAATTTTATGCTAAATTTTGGTTTTAGATTGATGAAATGATTATTTTTAAAATAAACTGTCAGTTCTCTGCCTTCAGAACTGATGGTGTGAGTAATTCGGCTGATGGGTTGCCCAAAAGCAGTGGCATTTTTTAGACGGATATCCGCATCTTTTGAACCAAACATATTATTTTTTACGCTGTATTTTGATATGCTAGAATGTAGGTTTTTAGGTATGTCGGATTTTTTCTTGATGGATTTTTCAATGCTTGCGATTTTACAACTATCTTGCATACTTTTTAAATAATTTGTCCAATCTGCGGCAAATGAACTGGTTGAAAATCCCAAAATGGTCGCTAAAATACTTAATTGTAAAATTTTCATAAAAACCTTAAATTCATCAATGTTTCAAAATCAATTATAAAGATATTCGGGGGGGGGGGGGGTAAATAAAAAATAATACAAT
>JBHAZZ010000091.1:0-11262 GCA_041781275.1 Moraxella sp. | reverse complement strand
GTTGCCAATTCATCAGAAATTCCCAAAGCCCATCAAGACGGTTCACTGCAACTTGGGCTGTACGCCAGAAACTACGGCATGGTACCTGACCCTTTGGTGGCACTGAGTGAAGATCTTGACCCCAAAGGCAGTGATTGGGGCGTGATGAATTGGCAAAATCAAGAACTGACTTTGGCACTGCAAGACATTGCCAGTACAGACGACGTTGCCAAACAACAAGCACTCAAACAAAAAATCGCAGGCATTTTGGTAGAAGAGCGCCCATTGATTCCTGTGGCGTACTATCAGCAAAGTCTGGCAACCGACAAAGCTTTGAAAAATGTGTCGCTTGATGTGTTTGAAAGACGTTATCGCCTAGAGCAAATACAGCCATAAAGTTACGTTTGTTTGACAATTATTTACATTTTTTTACAAAAAGCCTTTGTTATAATACGGGTATATTCTTAATAATAACAAGGGTTTATTATGTTAAATATACGCCATAAAAGGGTACAAAACGCACCCACCGTTAGTAACCGACAGCCAGAAAAGTGGTTTCGCAGACTGTTATGGGTGGTGGCGCTGATTTTTGCGGGGTTTTTGATTGGGCTTGGTGGCAAAATTGTGGCGGATTTGCCCTTTATCAAACCCGAAGAAACCAGCATTGCTGACTATGTGGCGGACAGACCCGCTTATGACAAGCTCAAACAGGATCTAGAAGATCGCCAAGAAGATGAACACAAATTAAACCAAGAGCTACACACCGCAGAGCTGAATTTACAGCAGCAACAAGCGGACACCAGCAACGCTCAGTACACCTTTAATAACTGGCTTGCGACCCGCAGTGTTACCGAGCAGTCCGAGCAAAACCCCGAAGTCATCAAACGCACAAAAGAGCTAGAAGACCTAAAAGCCAAAGAACAAGTGTTGCAAACGCAAGTGCACGCCCTAGAAGCCAAAAGGTTACGCTTGCAACAAGAAACGCAAACCATTCAAGAACAGATCAACGATCTGGAAGATGACGCCAGCGCCGCCCAACAAAAAGCACAAAATCGCACCGAATTGATTGTGTTTTTGTACCGTTTGGTGATTACTTTGCCTTTACTTCTGTTGGCATGGTATTTGTTCACCAAACATCGTCATGGCACGCTTTGGCCTTTTGTGTGGGGCTTTGGGTTTTTTGCGCTGTTTGTGTTTTTTGTGGAGCTTGTGCCTTATTTGCCAAGTTATGGCGGCTATGTGCGTTATGGCGTGGGTATCATCTTAACCTTTGTGATTGGTCGTTATGCCATCATCGCCATGAACGCTTATCTTGAACGCAAAAAAGACGAAGAAGAACTGTCCATCAGTGAACGCCAGTCTCAGCTTAACTACGATCAAGCACAAGCCAAATTAGCCAAAGAAATCTGCCCAAGCTGTGAACGCAAGCTCAATTTAAGTGATCCCAACATGGATTTTTGTCCGCATTGTGGCATTTGCCTGTTTCAATATTGCCATCATTGCAGCACCAGAAACAGCGCCTTTAACCATTATTGCTACAAATGCGGAACGGACAGGCAGTCCACAACCCAAGACGCTTGATGGCTTTATCAGGCGATTAAAGGATAATGAATGTTATTAAAATTGTTATTTTCTCGCCTGATTCAATTACTGCTTGTCGTGTGGTCGGTCGGTACGCTAACTTTCATACTCATGCGCAGTCTGTCAGGAGACATGGCGTACCGTATCGCAGGCTCTCGTTATGGCTACGACCAAGTGGACTCTGCCGCCGCCGAACTGGTGCGCCAAGAAATAGGACTGGACGCTCCGTGGTATCAGGCTTATATGGCGTGGTTTGGTGATTTGTTGCGTCTTGATTTGGGCAACTCTTTTGTCAGTGGTATCAGTGTCTGGCAAGAAATCGCCCATCAGCTTGGACATACGATTGCTTTGGCGTGGATAGCGTTACTGATGGCGTTTGTTGTTGCCGTCCCCCTTGGTGTGTTATGCGCCAAAAATCCCGATGGTTTACTGGACAAACTCACTTTATTTTTTAGCATTACTTTGCGCTCTACGCCCACTTTTATCATTGGTGTATTGCTCATCACGTTGTTTGCCATACAGCTTCATGTGCTGCCTGCACTGGGTTATGGCTCGCCCACACATTATGTACTGCCTGCTTTGACGCTTGCTTTACCACTGATTGCCACCACCGCCCAAGTCAGCAAAAAATCCACCATCAGCACGCTGTCATCGCCCTATTATGAATTTGCTCAATTAAAAGGCTTAAGCGCTCGCCAAGCGTTTTTGCGTCATGGACTGCGTAACATCGCCATTCCCATCATCGCCTATTTGGGGGTACAACTGATTTATCTCATTGAAGGGGTGGTCATCGTAGAAAGTTTGTTTGCATGGCCCGGTATCGGACACGCTTTGGTGCACGCCATCATCGCCAGAGACGTACCCATGATTCAAGGCACGGCGTTGGTGATGGGTGCGATGTTTGTGCTTTTAAATGCTTTGGTAGATGTCATCAGCCACTGGATTGACCCCCGTTTTCGCCCACAATAACACACCCTTTGATGGCTGACAACAAGCCTTTGCCATTTTTTGATGAATTTTTAAGAGATACACATGAAGCCAAGTTTTAGCACACGACAAAAAATCGGGGCAAGCGTTCTTTTGTTGCTTTTGGGTTTTGCGTATTTATCGCCCTTACTTCGCCCGATGGATACCGCCCTACAAAACCTAAACGCCACCTTACAAGCCCCAAGCCTTGCTTATCCTTTGGGCACCGATCATTTGGGGCGAGACATGGCGGCAAGGCTTGCCAGTGGCATTCGTTTGTCGTTTTCACTGGTAGTGATGTCGGTTTTGCTGTCTTTGACGCTTGGGGGCATTTGTGGGTTGTTGGCAGGGATTTTTGGGGGCGTGATTGACAAACTTTTGGGCTTTGTTTGTGATTGTATCATGGCACTACCTGGACTTTTGGTGATTTTGTTGTTTGCCGCCATTGCACCCAACAGCTTTTGGGCGCTGTATTTGGGCGTGTCGTTGGTCATGTGGGTGGAATTTTTTAAGATGACCCGTGCCATTAGCCTAAACTTACGCCAAAGCCCAGAAGTGCAAGCAAGCAAACTGATGGACATGGGTATCTGCTATCTCATCAAACGCCATTATCTGCCTAGGCTGTTTCCTGTGATGGCGACTTTGTCGGCATTTGGGGCAGGTAATGCGGTGCTGGCACTGGCGACATTGGGGTTTGTTAATGTGGGACTAAAGCCACCCACCGCCGAATTGGGTCTGATGATGACCGAGCTGTTTCCTTATTATTATGAAGCCCCGTTATTGTTATTTTTGCCCATCATTTGCGTGTTTTTGTTGGTGCTGGGTTTTCAGTTATTGGCAGGCAATGGTGAGCACAACTCATGAATAAACCCCTTATCCAAGTTCAACATCTTTCGGTACACAGTCAAGACGGTGCGTGTCTGTTACAGCCCATCAGCTTTCAATTGGATTATGGCAAAAATTTAATCATTTTGGGCGAAACAGGTTCGGGCAAAAGTTTGCTTGCCAATGCCCTAATGGGCGCATTACCCAAAGGGCTTGTGATGTCTGGCAGTATCATCCACCAAGGCAAGTGTCTGCACCACAAGGACAAAAGTGTCCCCGACAGCCAAAAATTTCGCCCATTATGGGGGCACACCTTTGCCATGCTGCCCCAAGAGCCTACCCGCTCATTAGATCCAACGATGACTGCCTTTGGACAAATCTTAGAAAGCTTACAATACGTCCAAAAAACAGACAAAACAACCGCCAAACACCAAACACTTGAATTGCTGGACAGACTGTCTTTAAGCCAAGCCAAAAACCGTTATCCGCACGAACTGTCAGGGGGCATGGCGCAGCGTGTGGCATTTATGGCGGCGACGGCAGGCGGAGCAAGCATTGTCATTGCTGACGAACCCACCAAAGGCTTGGACGAACAAAACAAACAGCGTATCATCAAGCTCTTATCTGATGTAACCGCTCAAGGCGGCACGTTATTGACCATCACGCACGACATTGATGTGGCAGAAGGCTTGGCACGCCGTGGCGACACACTGATGATCATCAAAAAAGGCAAGCTGCTATCTTGTGGCGACGCTTTGGAAATTTTACATCAGCCCAAAGACGATTATGCCCACGCCCTAATCAACGCCAGTCCCAAACGCTGGCAAAGCCTTGTGTCAAAAGCCCCAAGCGACAAACCTTTAGTTAGCTTACAAAATTTGGGGGTGGCGCAAGGGGGACGCTTGTTGTTTGATGGTTTAAATTTAACCATTCATCAAGGACAAACCATTGGACTGATTGGCGACAGTGGTATCGGCAAAAGCTCTTTGGGAGACTGCCTATGCCGACTTATCCCGCCTGCTAGGGGGCAACTTGTGTGGCACCAATTGGTCAAACGCCATGAAGTACTAAAGCTGTACCAAGACCCACCCAGCGCCTTTAGTCCTTATGTCAGTCTTGGCACGCTACTTGATGATGTACTCAAACACCACCGCCTAGATGGCAAGCGCATACGCCCTTTGATGGACGCTGTCGGGCTAGACATGGCACTACTAAACAGGAACTGCCAGCAAGTGTCAGGGGGCGAATTACAACGCTTTGCCATCGTTCGGGCTTTACTGCTAAATCCTGTATTGTTGTTCGCCGATGAAGTCAGCAGCCGACTTGACCCCATCACCCAAAAAACCACCTTGGATCTTTTGACCAATATGTGCCAAAAACAACAAACCGCACTCATCATCGTCAGCCACGATCACGCCCTTAGCCGTCATTATTGTGATACGGTGGTGGATTTGACCGATTATCAGTGTCTTGCCAAGAATGACGTGGCGTGATAAAGTAATATTTTTTCAAATAAGGACAGTTATGTTTGGTCGTATCAGCAACGCCTTAGGTCTAAACCCCCTAAAAGTAGAAACCCTACTGGACGCACAACAAATCATGGTGGGCGGTGTCTTGTCTGGCACGGTACACGTTTTGGGCACCAGTGCCGACAAAACCATCAACCACATCACTTTACACCTAAAAACCCTTGCCGAAAAAGACACCGACAATGGCGACATTCGTCTAAATCACACGCTTGGTTCGGTCAGACTGTGTTCACATCAGATTCTAAGAGCAAATGACAAATTAAGTTTGCCTTTTAGCCTAACCCTATCTGAAGAAACCCCCATCACCCAAGTGCGCTGCCGTCTCAATCAAGTCGCATTATGGCTAGAGACCGAAGTTGATGTTGCTGCCACCATTGACAGCTCAGACAAAGACCCCGTTTATACCACGCCCACGCCCGTCATGGCACGCTTTTTAGAAGCGATGGAATTGGCAGGTTTTCACTTACAAAAAACCGATGTGGAACTTGGCTATCTCAACACCCGTTACGGTCGCTCAAGCTTTGGCTGCTACCAAGAATTGGAATACTCTGCCCCAAGTTTTGGCTTAAACAGCGTAGAAGTGTCGTTTTTGCCTGTGGGTAGCCTAGTTCATGTGGTGTTGGAAGTTGATAGAATGTTTCGTTCGGACAGCTATCAGGTCATCAGCCTTGACAGCAGCATGAGCGTAGATACCATGGCAAGACAAATTCGCCAAGCCACGGGCGTTTGATCTGCCCTGCTTGTTGTTTTTTGATAAACCCACTTCCAAAAGACGATTTTATGATCGTCTTTTTTTATGGCAAAGCGTTGCCAATAAGGTCATTTGTTCTTACAATACAGCTTTTACATAAAAGACCAACAACAATGAAACCAACACCCCCTTATCTTGACCCCACTTCTGTCGGTTTGGTTACGCCCCAAACATTGTATTTTGATGAGCCTTTGGTGTTAGAATGCCAACGCATTTTGCCAAGTTTTGAGCTGGTGATTGAAACTTATGGCACGCTCAACGCCGACAAAACCAACGCCATCTTGATTTGCCATGCCTTATCAGGCTCACACCACGCCGCAGGTTATCATTCGGTTGATGACGAAAAAGCAGGTTGGTGGGACAATCTGATTGGCAACGGCAAAGCCATTGATACTGGTAAATTTTTTGTGGTATGCCTAAACAACATCGGCTCATGTCATGGCTCTACAGGCCCTACCACCATCAATCCTGCCACAGGGGAAATTTGGGGCGCAGATTTTCCCTTGATCACCATCAAAGACTGGGTAAAAACTCAAGTCATGCTGTCAGATCGCCTAGGTATCCAAAAATGGCACGCCATCGTGGGCGGCTCTATGGGCGGTATGCAGGCGCTACAATGGTCGGTGGATTATCCCGATCGCTTGGCTCGGGCGGTCATCATCGCCAGTACGCCCAAACTTTCCGCCCAAAACATCGCCTTTAATGAAGTGGCTCGCCAGTCCATTTTGTCCGATCCTGACTTTCATGGTGGCTGGTATCTCAAACACGGCACTTATCCCAGACGTGGCTTGATTTTGGCTCGTATGGTCGGACACATCACCTACATCACCGAAGACGCCATGAAAGCCAAATTTGGGCGGGATCTGAAATCGGGCAATTTCATGTACGGCTTTGATGTGGAGTTTCAAGTAGAAAGTTATTTGCGCTATCAAGGCGAGCGTTTTAGTCAAAATTTTGATGCCAATACTTATCTTTTGATGACCAAAGCATTGGATTATTTTGATCCCACACGAGATTATGCAAGCGACAATTTGTCCGAAGAAGAAGCCCTAAAAGCCACTTTAGAGCGCACCCAATGTCAGTTTTTAATTGTTTCGTTTGATAGCGATTGGCGTTTTAGCCCTGAACGATCCAGAGAGCTGGTGGACGCTTTACTTGCCACCAAAAAGCAAGTAAGTTTTGTCAATGTCAGCGCCCCACATGGGCATGATTCGTTTTTGTTTGCCATTCCACGTTATACCACAGCAATAAAGGGCTTTTTATCCGCTCCTTTCTTAAACCCCCAAATCACACAAGACACCATCAGCCCCCAAGACATCTCAAAATTGGCAAGAATGTAATAGGAAATTTTTATGAAAAAATTATTTACCCTATCCGCTCTTGCCACTTGTGGTGTACTGTTTGCACCGTCTGCTGTGGCGTGTTCGCCAAACTTGCCCAATTATGGCAACTGTGTCCGTCAGCAACAACAAACACAACAGCAAATCCTACAAGCCCAACAACAAGGTTATTCCAATTATGGCGGCTTAGCAAGTAGAAGCGGTCAGCAAGCACCAATGCTCATCATGAATAGCAACGTTACACAAACTTGCCGCCCCGCCCAAGATGTTCATCAAATTTGCGAATATCATCATATCCACACAGGCAAACTCAGCTCTGTAACAGCCACAAACCAAAATGGTGATGATGTCTATACCATAGGCTATCAAGATGGCAAAGTTACCTTTAAAACCATCTATGAATATCAAAAAACCAAACATGGCACATTGGTTAAAGCAACAACTTACGATGGCAATGGCAAACTTGACCACATCAACCAAGAAGTCAGCAAATTTATTGATAAAAAGAATCCCCATACCCATGAAGTTACTTTTTATGATGGTCATGGCAATGTTAGTCGTATTGAACATCGGTGGATGGGCAACGTTGTCTACTCCCAAGAATATCCCGACAAAAAAACACGGTAAAGAACAGCATTATACAGGTGTCAACAAACACGTTATCTATGAAATGAACTGGGTAAATGGCGTCAAACATGGTGAAGAAAAAATCCACCAAAAATACCGTGACTGCAGCACATCAACGCCCAAAAAGACTGTGATGTAACAAAAATGGCAATCAAGTTCGCTGATTATCCATGACGATTGCGATAAACCCCAACCTAACACAAAAAAAGGAAAAACATGAACATCGATCATCAACTTGCTGAAAAATGGATCAAACCCAACTGCCAAGTCTTGGATTTAGGCTGTGGTGATGGCACGCTTTTGGCGCATTTACAAACCCATTTGGGCGTGTCAGGCTATGGGCTGGAGATTGACGAACACAAAATCAACGAAGCCATCGCCAAGGGGCTAAACATCATCGAACAAGACCTAAATGATGGGCTGGCGTGCTTTGCCGATGACAGTTTTGATACGGTGGTGATGGCTCGTGCCTTACAAGCGGTCAAAAACCCCAAAAATCTGCTGTTGGATATGCTGCGTGTCGCCAGAGAAGGCATTGTTACTTTTCCAAACTTCGCCTATTGGCAAAACCGCATTTATCTGGGCATCAAAGGCATCATGCCGATGAGCGACACTTTGCCCCATCAGTGGTACGACACGCCCAACATACATTTATGCACCTTTAAGGATTTTGAGCGTTTGTGTCATGACAACGACATCGCCATCTTGGACAGCGTTGCCATCAGCGACACCCCAAACCCAAAAATTCCCCGTAAATTCATGGACAAAGCCATCAAAAAAGCACCAAACCTACTTGCGGACGTGGCGATTTATCGCATTGCTAAGCGTTAGCCTATAGAAAGCACAGACAAAAACAAGCAAAGAATGTTACTGTTTTTACACGTTTAACAAATTGCAGTTTTTAGCATAAAGTGCTAAGATTATCAATATAGCTTTGTCTAAAAATTTTTACATTTTAAGGAGTTTTTTTATGAAACTGTTAAAATCCGCCCTACTTTCTACCGTGCTGATGGGTGCAGGTGTGGCTCACGCTGACCTTGTAAGCAACGTACCGCTAAACGTGTCTCGTTTTGAAATCATGGACATCAACAGCCTAACCACCGAAGCCAACAACGGCAATTACCACGCCCAATTTTTCCTAGCCAAACGCCTACAAAAAGGGGAAGGCGTTGCCAAAAATGCTCAGCAAGCCGTTTATTGGTACACCCGTGCCGCCGAACAAAACATCGCTCCTGCCCAGCTTAACCTTGGTATCATGTATTTGCGTGGTGAAGGCGTAAAAGCGGATATGCAAAAAGGTCGTGCATGGCTAGAAAAAGCCGCTCACCTAGGCGACAACCGTGCCAGTTATGCTTTGGCAATGATTGACGAAAAACAGCAGCGTCTGGTAGATGCCTACAAATGGTACGACCTGTCTAGCCGTGATGGTATGCTTGATGACAAAATTCGTGGCAAAGCCCAAGCCAAAGTCAGTCAGCTTGCCCTAAACTTGTCTTCTAGCGACATTGAAAAAGCCAAAAGCAGCGCTGACAGTTGGTTCCAAATCCAATAAATCATTCACAAAAAGCCGTTTATCACAAGCGGCTTTTCTTTTGCCTATAAAACACCCAAAATCCCTTTTGCCCATAAAATCAGTGGCATATCCACCATCTGTCCGTCCACGCTAAACACCGCTTGCCCTGTGGTTTGGTAAGTGTCATAAATTTTTTGGGCAAATTGCCGTGTCTTATCATCAATCACTAAGGCACGGCTCATCACCGCCACTTGTTTGGGGTGAATCAGTAGCTGACCGCCAAAACCCAGCGCTTGCCACGCCTTGACATGGTTTGTCAGCCCCACTTCATCATGAAAATCGGTAAAAATCGTCTCTATCGGAGCACTTAGCCCATAAAGCGCCGAATACAGCAGCAAATCGGTACGCACCCGATTGAGTAGCAAGGTCGCCCCATCGGTGTTTGGCATAACCCCCAAAGAATACAGCATATCCAAACAGCCATAACTTAAGGCACGCAGTCCGTCCACGCTTGCAATTTCGCCAATGTTTAACACCCCTTTGGCACTTTCTAGCATGGCGATGATGGGTTTATCAGTTTGCGCTACTACCTTGAGCACGTCTGCTTTACTTTCCACCTTGGGCAAAAACACGCCCGACAGCCCCGCACATTCGTTTACCAATGCCAAATCTTGCGTACAATCTGACGTATTTGCCCCATTGATACGCAGCCAACGCTCGCCATGAGCACCAAAATTCCACGTCCGCAAAAATGCCTGTAGCTCATCACGCAAAAGCGCCCTATCCGCCCCTGCCGCAGCGTCTTCCAAATCAATGATGACCGCATTTGCCCCACTGTCAAAGGCTTTTTGGACACGGTCAAGTCGGGTGGCAGGCACAAACAAATAACTTTTGGGGATTATCATCATTTTTCCTTAAATTTCAATCAAGTAACTTGGGTCAAAGTCGTGGCATTCTTGGGCAACGGCGGACTGATACCCTGACGCATTGATGTACAGCTGACACCCTTTGTCCGTGCGCCTGTCTGTAAAATGCGTATGACCGCACGCCCAATGAGTAAAGCCCGATACGTCCATGTTATTGACAAAATAGGGATTGAGATCGCTGTCTTGAAAATCGTCATGAACCATCACTTCACAGGGCGGAAAATGCGTGATGACAAACACGTCTTTTTTGTGGCGGTAATTTTCCAAAAACTGATACACCTTTTGGTGTTCGTCAATGATTTCTTGGCAGCCTAGCCCATCAATGTCATAAAAATCCATCAGCGAGCGCCGATACAGCGCCAACTCTTGACTGCTTGGTTTGCCATACAAATCAAAATCCGTCCACAAGGTATCGCCCACAAAGGTCATGCCACCAAACACAAACTCCCGTCCCCGATATAGCACATTAATGCCTTGTTTTTGTAAGGCTTTGGGATAAGCTGTGCCAATGCTGCGCCCATAATAATCGTGATTGCCTAGCACCAACACATAAGGCTTGTTTGCCGCTTGACACATTGCCACAAACCGATGAATTTGCGTGCTTTGTTCGTCTTTTTGACAAGTAAAATCGCCTGCATGAATGATTAAATCCGCCTGCTGATGGGGGATAAAGCGGTTTAGATAATCATGCGTGTCGCTGATCAGCTGTATTTTCATGATGGACTGCAACAAAAAACATCGCCAATGACAGAGCACACCAACCAAGTCTGCCCCAAAGGCGATGTTTGCTTAAATTAAATCAATGATGAATCAATCATTTGACTTGAGCAATCATATAATCCACCGCCGCATATACTTCAGCTTCACTGACTTCGCCCGTGGCTTGGGCAGGCATTTTATTAAAGCCTTTGGCAGAATGTGTATGCAAAGTATCCACGCCTTTTTCTAAGCGTTTTGCCCAGCCTGCTTTGTCGCTAAGTTTGGGGGCATCAAGCAGACCTTGATCATGGCAAGCTTTACACGTTTTTTCGTAGCGTTTTTTGCCTTCTTCTAACGATAAGGCTTTGACTTCAGTTTTGGCGCTGTCGGCTGTAGGCATTTCTTTTTTGGCTTCGTCTTTGGGGGTTTCAGCTTTGGAAGTTTCGGCGCTGACTTTATCAGCTGGAGCGTCAGCTTGGGGCGCAGTTTCATTTTTTGGTTCTTCAGCCTTTGGCGTTTGGGATTG
>JBHAZZ010000090.1:0-5860 GCA_041781275.1 Moraxella sp. | reverse complement strand
TTTGGTTTTTTTGGTGTGGTGGTGTAAACACGAGTACACACGCCACGACGCTGTGGGCACGCTTGCAACGCAGGAACTTTTGATTTTTCCTTGATGGTTGTGCGACCCTTGCGGATTAGCTGGTTTGTAGTTGCCATAGGCAATTTTCTCCCGTTAATATAAATAATGGTAAATAATATTTGAACACATTGTCATCAATCTACCGCTAGACCTTTTTTCGGACAGCATATTATACTTGAAAACTTTGATGTTTTCAAGGGTTCTAGGCTCCAAAATAGGCAATTTTATCACATTCTGGATCGTTTTGCACAGCAAAAGTTGCCATCGCCACACCCAGTACATCATCAATCAGTTGTTTGTTGTACACACTGCCCACGCCCACGCCCAAAACAGGCAAGACAAAATGTAGCCAATCGGGCAAATAGCCGTCCAATTTATCCAAATCTACCAACCGAGACAGTTCATCAAACTGTTTGGCATAATTACCCAAAAGCCCATAATGATGAATGTGTCCCAATTCATAAGGCAAACTGGTGCTTTGGGCGTTTTTAAATACCACCGATGATAAAGCGATGGCGGTCAAAAGTAGCTGTTTTTGCTGAAGTTTTTGCGTGTCCATCGCCCCAACAATTTGGTAAGCTATCGCCACACCGTCTTTGCCCGTCAAAGGCACACCATAAGCATAAGCCAACTGATACACACCCCGCAGCCCCACCAAAAGTAGCCACGCCGTGTCTAACACCACACCTTTTAGACCCAAAGCACCCCACGCCCCACCCAGCGTTGCCAATGCCCTATTTTGATTGGCAATGTCATCTATCCACTGCGCTTTTTCGCTGGCAGACAGCGTGGCAAGCCTAGCATAACGTGCGTCTTGACTTAGGGCAGAAAGCGCCCAAGATTTTGCCCACTGCGCCAATTTAAGGTACAAATAATCTATGGCTTCTTGGGCTTTGGATTGGGGAACAAGCTTACTGCTTAAGGTTTTGACTTTGCCCAATTTTGTGCCAAAAAGCTGTCCATCAATCAGCCCTTGACGATAAAAAGCGTGGCTGTGCGGGGCGACTTTTTGGCTTAAATCAACGGCAGCATAATGGTTGGTTGGATTTTTGTTTTGTAGTAGCGCCCCCAATCTACCAAGCAAATCGTTTTTGATGGATACATAACTTGATTTTTGGGTGTCAAAAGCGACAGAAATTGGCTGAGTCATGGGCATTTTTTCTTTATAAAGTGGGTGTTTTGGGGTAAAATCTTATGCGATTTTAACACTTTTTAGCCACAAATAACACAATGATTCGTGCCTTTTTGGGGGGAAGTTTTGACCCCGTTCATCTGTCGCATTTACAAATGGCAAACGTCGTTTATGCCACGCTGTCTGCTCATTTGCCAAACCACGCCATCACACTTGATCTGCTACCGACCGCAGGCAACCCCCTAAAACATCAACCCAGCGACACCGCTCACCGCCTTGCCATGCTGCGTCTTGCCACCGAAAACACCCCCTTTGGCATTGACGAACGTGAAATTGTGCAAACGCCGCCAATTTATACCATTGACACAGTACAAACTTTGAGCAAGCTTTATCCCGACGATAAAAAAATTTTTATTTTGGGGCAAGACAGCCTTGCCAATTTTCACAAATGGAAAAACCATCAAGACATACTCAATCACGTCAATTTGTGGGCATTTACTCGCCCCGACAGCGGTGAAATTCCCCAATTTTTACTGGATAAATTTAGTCATAATTTGGACGATTTTTTAAGTCATTGTGGCAAAGTTTATTTAGACCCCACGCCCATTCATGCCATGTCGTCCAGTCAAATTCGTTCTTTGATCAACGAAGGCAAATCAGTAAGCGATCTTTTGTCAGCAAAAGTGGCAGATTATATCCAACAACACAGGCTTTATGTGTTATAATGCTCGGTTTGTTTATTTTGAAATGATTTAAAACACTTTATGACACATCAATACAACACCAACAATCTTAGCCTTGATGAACAAATCGCTTTGGTCATTGACGCTTTAGAAGACCTAAAAGCCCAAGCCATCACCGTGATGACCGTTGAGCATTTGACCGAAATTACCGAACGCATGATCATCGCCAACGCCACCAGCAAACGCCACGTCAAAGCCCTAGCCGACAAACTCGGTGCAAAAGCCAAAGAAGCAGGACTTATGCCGCTTGGACGTGAAGGCGACAAAGACAGCGATTGGACACTGGTTGATCTTGGGGCGATTGTCGTGCACATCATGACCCCACAGGCTCGAGAGTTTTATGACCTTGAAGGCTTATGGTCATCGCCCGAAACGCTACAAGCACTCGCCGTGGCAAGAGCCTAAACACCATAAGGGCTTAGCCGATAGTACCACGGATAGTCTATACCATAACCAATTTGTAATAAGTTTGCCAAAATTCGCCCCGTCAAACCCCACAACACATCGGGATTATTGGGGCGATTTGTTATGTCTGATTGGCGGGTTTTTGTTTCAATCAGCCAAGCGGGGGTGTGCAAATTCATGGGGACTTTTCCCACATCAGTGCGATAAAACACCCAATCTATGGGCGGACTGTTTTGTAGGTACTGCCAATCCACCCAAAAAATCTTGGCAATTTCATCTTCGCTGGGCGTCAGTTTTTCTTTGACATCGGCGCTGACTGTCGCCACCACAGGGCGCACCAATAAGCCATTTTTGGACATCTGCATTGGCAAATACCCCACAAGACTGGCATCGTCAGCACACAGCCCCACTTCCTCATAAGCTTCACGCAGCGCCACGCCCCAAGACGAACGGTCTGTATCATCTCTTTTGCCGCCGACCAGTGCCATCTCCCCTGCATGACTGGATAAGTTGCTTGCTCGTTTGGTCAGTAAAAGCTTAGGAGAGCTTTCATCGGTCAAAAGTACCAAAACACAAGCGTCAGGCATGGGCGCATGGCGTAAAAGCTTTTCATGTAAAGCATAAGCTTTGGCTTTGACATCGGCTTTTAATAAGTCATTATCGCCTTGTGTCAAAGGCAAAATATCCAGCCCCTGATATGTCAAAAGCTTGGTGGCTAAGTCTGCAAAGCGGTGCGATGAAGGCAGTAAAATGGACAATTTATCCACAAAGGCATCAGACGTGGCAGGGGCGTTTGGTAATTGAAAATAAGACATAAAACACACAAATTCATCAAAACACTTTTTATTTGGCGAAAATTTCGTTACACTACGGGTTTTATTCTAACACTTATTTATGTCTTTTTGTTTACAATGCGGTCAAGCCGCCCAACTGCTTATTCCCGATGGCGACAGCAAAGAACGTCTGGTATGTACATCTTGTGGCTACATTCATTATGAAAATCCCAAAATGGTTTGTGGGGTTTTGGCGCTACACGATGACAAAATTTTGCTGTGCCAAAGAGCCATAGAGCCACGTTATGGGCTGTGGACACTGCCGGCAGGTTTTATGGAGCTTGGCGAAACCATGAAACAAGGGGCAATCCGTGAAACCCTAGAAGAAGCCGACGCTGTCGCCATCAACGCTAGGTTGTATTGTTTGTTTGACATTCCCAAACTTGGACAAATTCACGCCATGTATTTGGCAAATTTACAAGACGGCAAATTTGGCGTAGGCACAGAAAGTTTGGCGTGCAAATTGGTAACGCCCGATGACATTGACTGGGAAAATCTTGCCTTTGAAACCGTCAAACAAACCATCAATTGTTATTTAAAAGACAAAGAAATGCTCATCGCACAAAATAAAGACACCGATGATTTTGAAAATTACCCTTTTCATCAAATCGCATTAGATGTCTTTAAACACGCTTAATGTCTTTTTGTAAAATCAGTGCGTCAATTTTACCGTTATCATCTTGATAATAATTTTTGCGTACATCAATTTGATAAAACCCATTTTTTTGATAAAAACAAATCGCCGGCATATTCGTTGCCCTAACTTCCAATAATATTCTTTCGGCGTGATGGATTTGACATAATTGAATGAATTCATTCATTAACTTTTGTGCCACGCCTTTTTTTTGCTGACTGGGACAAGTGGCGATACGCAGTATTTCGGCAATTTCAAAAACAATATTATAAATACAATAACCCATCACATTATCATTGTCTTTTAAAATCAAAACCCCCACCCCAAATCCTGATAATATTTCCTTGATATCTTGATAATGCCAATTATCCACAAATAATTGCTGCTCAATATCCACAATTTGACAAATATCATCATCAAGACAATGATGACCATTAAAAGACAGTACAGAATTTTGCATAAAATCATTTTTTGGGTAAAAATTTGTGTTATGATACAATAAATTTAGCCCAATTTACGAGCATTAAAAGAGAACAACATGACAACAAAAAGCAAACCCCAACATTGGAACGATCCCAACGCCGACAGCGAAGCCCACAAATACCAAAACCCCATTCCATCTCGCCTACTGATTTTACAAACCGTGGCAAGCCTAACAGGCGACGGCAAACCTGCCACCGTAGAAACGCTTGGGGCTTGTTTTGCGATTTTGGACGACGAAGAGCGCTTTTTTGCACTCAATAACCGCCTAAAAGCCATGCTCCGAGACGGACAATTAGAAAAAAAAGACGGCATTCATTTTAGCATTGCCCCACTACCAAAAAGCGTAACGGGCGTGGTAACGTGTAACGCCAAAGGGTTTGGCTTTTTGGTGTTGCCTGATATGCCTGACCTGTTTTTGCACGAAAAACAGCTGCGTTTGGTGTTTGATGGCGACAAAGTAGAAGCCGTTGCCCAAGACTACAAAGGACGACCCGAAGCCAAAATCACCAGCGTCCTAGAAAGGGCAGGCACAGAATTTATTGGCGTGGTTTGCCAAGACGATGAAGGTTATTTTGTGCAGCTTTCAGGGGCAAACAGTCATCAGCCCATCACCCTAACCGATGACGATGTGGCAGCCCAAAACGTCAAAGTCGGCGACAGCGTGCGTGTTGCCATCATTGATATGCCAACTTATCAAGAATTTGCCACAGGTAAAATCGCTCAAGTACTAAACAATCTCAACGATCGTGAACTCATCATTGAAACCACGCTTTATAACCACGCCATACCGCACGAATTTAGCCAAGCCACGCTAGATCAAGCTTTTGCTTACCAAAATCCCAGTCAAGCCGACTTTCAGGGGCGTACCGATTTGCGAGATTTGCCCCTGATTACCATTGATGGCGAAGACGCCAGAGATTTTGATGATGCGGTGTTTGCCCAAAAACGTTCAGGCGGTAATTATCGTGTGGTGGTCGCCATCGCTGACGTTAGCCATTATGTTACGCCCCGATCGCCTTTGGATTTGGACGCTTATGAACGTGGTACAAGTGTTTACTTCCCACATCGGGTCATTCCCATGCTCCCTGAAGTACTGTCCAATGGGCTTTGCTCCTTAAATCCCAAAGTGGATCGCTTGTGCATGGTGGCAGACATCAAGCTGTCAAGAGCAGGCAACATAACAGGTTATGAGTTTTATCCTGCGGTCATGCACTCCAAAGCACGCCTAACTTATAATCAGGTCAATGCCTATTTTGATGACCCAACCAACGAAACACTGCCCAACGAACTCACCAAAAATCCTGACGTGTGCAAATCGGTGGACACGCTGTATCAACTGTACCAAATACTGGACGCCAAACGTGCCCAAAGGGGGGCGATGGCATTTGAAACCGCCGAAAGCCAAATCGTCTTTGGTGATGATGGCGACATCTTGGACATCAAAATTCGCACTCGGGGCGACGCTCACAAACTCATTGAAGAATGTATGTTGCTTGCCAATACCTGTGCGGCAAATTTTGCCCTAAAACATGACTTGCCCGTACTTTATCGCAACCACAGCAAGCCCAAT
>JBHAZZ010000089.1:0-5824 GCA_041781275.1 Moraxella sp. | reverse complement strand
GCATGAGTTGGTATTCTTTGTCGGTCAAAGTTTGCGCAGGGGCAACGGTGATGGAGTCGCCTGTATGTACGCCCATCGGATCAAAGTTTTCAATGGAGCAGACGATGATACAGTTATCTTTTTTGTCTCGCACCACTTCCATTTCATATTCTTTCCAACCGATTAAACTTTCGTCAATCAACAGTTGGTGCGTGGGCGATAAATCAAATCCCCGCTCACAAATTTCAATAAATTCATCACGGTTATAAGCAATACCGCCACCACTGCCGCCCATGGTAAAAGACGGACGAATGATGACAGGAAAGCCAAAACGTGATTGGATTTCTAGCGCTTCTTCCATCGTTTGGGCAACGTCTGCACGGGGACATTCTAGCCCGATTTTTTTCATGGCTTTGTCAAACAGCTCACGGTCTTCTGCCTTTTCAATGGCTTCTTTGGTCGCCCCAATCAGCTCACAGCCGTATTTGGCAAGTACGCCGTGTTTGTCCAAATCTAGTGCACAGTTTAGCGCTGTTTGTCCGCCCATCGTTGGCAAAATCGCATCGGGACGCTCTTTGTCAATGATACGCTCTACCGTCTGCCATGTAATCGGCTCAATGTAGGTGGCGTCCGCCATCACAGGGTCGGTCATGATGGTTGCTGGGTTTGAATTGACCAAAATCACCCGATAGCCTTCTTCTTTTAGGGCTTTACAGGCTTGAGCGCCCGAATAGTCAAATTCACAAGCCTGTCCAATGACAATCGGACCTGCACCGATGATTAAAATGGATTGTATGTCTGTACGTTTTGGCATGGATAATTCCTTGGTTAAGAATAATTAAGCAATGCTTGGTTTTGCTGTGATTATTGGGTTTAATCTATTCATCATAAAATACAAAACTTTTATGGTTTGATAGATTAATGATAAATATCTCTATCAGGTGTTAAAAACTGTATAACAAATTGCCAATTATTTGCCATGATGTCTTTGTCATCTGTTTTTTGCTTATCGTTAAGTGATATGAACTTAACAGCATTTTACTGTATTAACGCCATTAAAAATCACATTAAAAATCATGACACTTTTAATGACTTTTTTGATCGTGAAGTTTTTGCCATATCGGGCGATGGCAATCATCAATGACTTTTTGGGCATAGATGGACATTGGGCTAATTGGCAGATTTTGCTTTTCTTCATCAAATGGCATATTGGCAAGCGACAATCCTAATAAATTGAGTAATGGCGCTCTTGTTTCATCATTCATCAATCTATCAATATCACGACTCCAATCATTAGTTGTTAAATCGGGATATTGACCATTTAATGCTTGTAATTGATGTTCAATCTTGGAAATTTTTGCGGCATCAACATCAGAAATGTCTTCTGTCAAACCAATGTCGGGCATTTGTGCATACAGTTTCATGGCTTGTTTTTGCATATCATAAAACGCTTGTCGTTTTTTATCGGTCAGGTATGCCAAATCTTTTTTAAATTGTTCATCATCAACTTGTTGATAATAAGCGTTAATGCTTTGTTTTAATGCTTTTTGGTATGCATCATGTTGGCTATGTTGATATACGCATTGCAAGACTTGTGGTTCAAACACGGTATAAATCTTAATCTTATCTACAGGCAGATTTTCAATATCCACATTATCGTAAGCATATCCTGAAATGATGGCAAGCATATTATGTCTGGCATTGATATGACTATAAATGGCATTATCTACTGCTTGCTCAAATGCTTTTTGCTCAGAAGTATTGGCAAACGCATACATACTGTTAATACCCAACAGAGCGATTATACCACATTTTATCATACGTTTTAATGTAGGTTTTCGGTTATGATTGGATATAACTTTTGGCATAACTCATTCTCATCAGTGATTTAATTTGGATTTTCAACTCTTAAATTAAATATTAAAATGACCATTAAAAAAGCAAATCAATGAACGAATGTTTTTAATCATAAAATTAAGGCACATAAAACTCACCACGCCCCACTTCAATCACCTGACCGCCCACATAGATATTTTGTTTGTCATCTACTTTTAGGCTTAGGCGATTGGGTCGCCCCATGTCATCACCTTGATGAATGGTTTTGGTGGTAGGATATTGATTTTGCAGGATAAAATACGCCCCCAAATTGGCACACGCCGAGCCTGTACCGCTGTCTTCCATCACTGTCGCATTTTGCTCAAAAAACATACGAGAATGAATGATTTCCCCATCGGCAACCCAATAATACACCGAAGGTTCATCGGTGATTTTAAATGGATTGTTCGCATTCAATTCACGCAGTCGGGTCATGTCAATTTGCAAATTTTGCAATGCATGACGATTGGTTAATTCAATCAAAAGCTGCGGATTTCCACTATTGATAAAATAACCACAATCGGCAATATCATGAACATCAATACCACTGGCTTGAGCGATGTTATCTTTTGAAGCACTGCTTTTTTGAGCATCATAGCCTTTGATTTTTATCTCAACATGGCTATCACTGGTCAAGATTTCCACAGATTTTGCTAAGGTATTTAATACAAAATTGCTTGGTAAATCCGTTAATTGCTTTAGAATAAACGCACTGCCTAGCGTTGGGTGTCCTGCCAGTGGCAATTCATAATTGGGCGTAAAAATGCGTAAATCCGCTGCCGCCGACACCCCATGTTTATCGGTCGGTGAACAAATAAACACCGTCTCCGACAAATTAAACTGCTTAGCGATGGACTGCATTTGCTCGTCATTTAAGCCGTCCGCCTTAGGAAACACCGCCAAGGGATTGCCACCAAAATGACTTTCGGCGAATACATTGACCAAATAAAAGGGATAAGTTTTCATAAAATACCTTAGTTTGCCAACCTAAACACTTGACCATCAAAACGATAAACGTCCTTTTGGTTGGTAACTTTGCCATCAACAAATTCGCCGTCATTTTCATCAACCACCGCAATGGCAAATGTATTGCTGTCAGGATTAATGCTGATGATTTCTTGTTGATCGTCTTCTAACGAAAAACGGTTGTAGGCAATGCCAATGTCTGATGTCCGACCTTCTTTTGTGGCGATCAGTTTGGGTCTGGTTAATGCTTTGCCGTTGATTTGTATCAGTTTAATGCCTTGACCGTGCAGCATATTAGAACCGATAAACTGCGTATGCAAAGCATAGACAGGCGACTGACCGCTTTTGACAGGCACAGACAGCTTCACCAAACCCAACACAAAAGGCGCATGGCTTTGTATGTGGTGGCGCACTTTGCCATCACTGCCCACATAGTGTATCGCCATCGCACTTTCATGCATGGTACCGCCCGTGCCCAAATCCCAACTAAACACCTGTAGTCGCCCATCATCGCTGCGATAAGTGCTGACACCGCTTTTATTTAGTGCGTCAAAACGACAGTCTAAAGCCTGTTTTCGGCTTAACACTTCTTTGAGCTGTTGTTCAAAACTTGCGCTGTAACGCTCAAATTCACGCTCATTGTCATTGACATAGGCGCTATTTTGCCACAATCCATCGTATAGCTTTGCCAATTTTGTGTCGTATTTGGCACAAAACTCACTGGCAACCGCCATAGGACTGGTGAGTAAACAAATTAAAAAGACGGTACTTAGGGCGACTTTTTTCATAAACTTACCCAAATTTAGGCTTTTGCCTGAATCATTTCATCAATAAATCTATCAAACAAAGGGGCGCAGTCGTGTGGACCGGGGCTGGCTTCTGGGTGTCCTTGGAAGCTAAAGGCAGGACGGTCGGTGCGCTCAATGCCTTGTAGCGTGCCATCAAACAGCGATACATGGGTAGCACGCAGTGTGCTTGGCAAGCTGTCAATGTCGGCACAAAAGCCGTGGTTTTGACTGGTAATCATCACCGTTCCATCGTCCAAATTTTGTACAGGGTGGTTAGCGCCATGATGACCGTGGTTCATTTTGATGGTTTTTGCGCCACTGGCAAGGGCTAAAATTTGATGTCCCAAACAAATGCCAAACACAGGGATTTTGGTGGTTTCTACAAGGGTTTTGACCGCTTCAATGGCGTAATCACAAGCGGCAGGGTCTCCCGGTCCATTGGACAAGAAAATGCCATCAGGATTTAGGGTAAGCACTTTGTCAGCAGGCGTTTGCGCAGGGACAACCGTCAAACGACAGCCACGGTCAGCCAGCATACGCAAAATGTTGGTTTTGACCCCATAATCATAAGCCACGACATGAAATTTTTCTTCGATGTCCGTCCCCAACTTGGCAAAACGACCGCCCGTTTCGGTGGCTTTGGCGTTACGTCCATCGTGGGCAAGCTGCCATGAGCCTTCTGTCCATTCATAACCTGTAGGATCACAGCACACTTTTGCCAAATCCAGTCCGTTCATAGATGGGGCGTTTTTGGCAAGCTCAATGGCTTTGGCTTCGTCTAGCTGACCGTTTTCGTCAGCGGTCATGATACAGCCGTTTTGCGCCCCTTTATCACGCAAAATGCGAGTCAGTTTACGAGTGTCAATGTCAGCGATGGCGACCACTTGGTGTTTTTTTAGGTATTCAGATAAAGACGACGTTGCCCGAAAATTAGAGTGCAACAGCGGCAAATCCCGAATGATAAGCCCGTTTGCCCATACTTTATGAATGTTGCCCGACTCGCCGTCTTCATCATTGCAGCCTGTGTTACCAATGTGCGGATAGGTCAGTGTTACCATTTGCTGTGCATAACTGGGATCGGTCAAAATCTCTTGGTAGCCCGTCATGGCGGTGTTAAACACCACTTCGCCAGTTGCCACACCCAAATGACCAATTGCCACACCACGAAACACACTGCCATCTGCCAAGGCTAAAATTGCTTTTATTGTCATCGTACACACTCCAAATATCAATATAAACTGCCACCCATAAAATTTACCCCACAAAACACTGATGATGGTTTTTAAAATGAGCAAATTTTACCCACAAAAAAGCGAACAAACCCTAAAAAAATAAATAACTTAACTTGCAATAAAGGCAAAATTTAAGCTATCTCTTTTCATGTTTGCTCGCTTTGGCATAGATTTGACGTATTATATACAAAAAATCAAAAATTGCCTAGCCTTTTGCTGCTTTTTATTGGTATTGATGTAATAAATTGTCAAAATTGTTGGCGGTCAATTGCCCCATCTCTTCCCCACTCATTCCAAACAGCTCGCCCAAGGCTTTGGCGACATAAGGCACAAAGGTAGGTTCGTTTTGTTTGCCACGCTTAGGCACTGGCGCAAGATAGGGACTGTCGGTTTCTATCAGCAGGCGGTCTTTGGGCAGTTTTTTGGCGGTTTCTTGTAATTCTACCGACTTTTTAAAGCTGACAATGCCCGAAAACGAAATGTATAGCCCCATGTCCAAGGCTTTTTTGGCAAAGGCATAATCTTCGGTAAAACAATGGATAATCCCATGCTCGCACTTTTCTGCCTTTAACACATCAAGCGTGTCATGGTAGGCACTGCGTGTATGCACGATGATGGGTTTTTTGAGCAGTTGGCTTGCGTGAATGTGGGTGGCAAAACTGTGTTTTTGGGCGTGTTTTTTGTCGCTGTCCCAATAATAATCCAGCCCCGTTTCGCCCAACGCCCAAACGTGCTTGCCGTCATGCGCCACAAAATCGTCCACCGTTACTGACGTTAATACGTCCACGTCTTGACAAGGGTGAATGCCCATACTCATGCCAATGTTTAGCGTCTCATCGCTTTTTTGTACCCATGAATAAATGTCGTCATACTCCCCAAAATGGCACATAATCGCCATAATACGACTGACAGACGCAGTTTTGATGGCGGACAATAGCACATCAGCGCTTTGATGATGCTCAAGATTGATATAGGTTAAATGGG
>JBHAZZ010000088.1:0-7583 GCA_041781275.1 Moraxella sp. | reverse complement strand
GTGGTCAAGCCAGTAACGTTTACTTATGCCATGACCGCAGGCGATCCCAAAGTAGAACTGGCTCGCCTAAATCTTGCCATTGATGACGTAAAGGCAGAACTTACCGAACTTGTGCAAACCGCCAGTAAAGCAACCATCGCCAAAATTTTTACCGCCCATGTGGCACTTTTGGAAGATGAAGAAGTGATTTATGGGGCAAAAGACGGCATTGATGATGGACTGTCTGCCCCTGCTGCGTGGCACGCCCACATTGAAGCCATGGCAAAGGCGCAATCATCGCTGACCAACCGATTATTGGCTGAACGTGCTGACGATTTGCGAGACATTGGACAAAAGGTGCTGGCAAAACTGACCGGTCAAGCCATGCAAAATGCGCCAAGCGTTCCTTATGTGCTTATCAAAGAAGAGCTGTTACCGTCTGATGTGGCACGCCTTGACCCCAAAAATGTGGCAGGGATTTTGACCGCTGTAGGGGGCGCAAGTTCACACAGTGCGATTTTGGCTCGTGCTTTGGGCATTCCTGCTGTTGTGGGGGCAAGTAAAGGCGTGCTTGACATTGCCGAAGGGCAAACGGTCTTATTAGATGGCGTGGCAGGGTATTTTGTGGTTGCCTCAAGCCAAGATTTGATTGAAGCGTGCAAAACTGCCCAAGCCGCTTTACAAGAAAAACGACAAAAAGCGCAGCAGTACGCCAAAGAGCCTGCTTTGACCACAGACGGTCATCAAATAGAAGTGGTCGCCAACATCGGTAACGTCAATGACGCCGCAGGCGTGGTAGAGCAGGGTGCAGAAGGTGTTGGGCTGCTGCGTACAGAGCTTGTGTTTATGTCTCATCAAACCGTACCCAACATTGACACCCAAATCATGGATTATCGTAAGGTGTTTGATGGGTTGGACGGTCGTCCTTTGGTGGTGCGCACGCTGGATATTGGTGGCGACAAACCGCTGTCATATCTGCCAATGCCTGCCGAAGACAATCCCTTTTTGGGGGTGCGTGGCATACGTTTGACCCTTGCTCGTCCCAAATTGCTCAAAGATCAGCTGATTGCCCTAATTCGTGCGTCCGAAGGTCGTGATTTGCGTATCATGTTTCCGATGGTGGGGCGTATAGAAGAGTGGCACGCCGCCAAAGCCATTTTAGATGATGTCCTAAAAGAATACCCCCACAACAATTTACAAGTGGGTATCATGATTGAAGTGCCAAGTGCGGCAATTTTAGCGCCTGTTTTTGCCAAAGAAGTGGATTTTTTTAGTATCGGCACTAACGATTTGACCCAGTACACACTGGCGATTGACCGTGGACACCCCACATTATCCAAAGACGCAGACGGTCTGCACCCCAGTGTGTTACAGCTTATCCATCAAACCGTACAAGCCGCTCACGCCCACGGCAAATGGGTTGGGGTGTGTGGCGAGCTTGCAGGTGATGAACATGCCGTTCCCATTCTTTTGGGGCTTGGGGTAGATGAGCTGAGTATGTCGGCAGGCAGCATTGCCTTGACCAAAGCCCAAATTCGCACGCTGGATTTTACCACTTGTCAAACGTTGGCAAAACAAGCGTTATTATGCAGCAGTGCCACGCAAGTGCGTGCTTTAACGAGCAATTAGGATTTTATGATGAAAAAAGTTTTGTGTATTACGTTAAATCCTGCCATTGATTTGACGGCGACGGTCAATGATTTGACCATTGGGGCGGTAAACCGTGCCACAGACAGTCAGCTTGGGGCGGCCGGTAAAGGTCTTAATGTGGCTCGTTTGATGTCCGAACTTGGACAAATTGGCGTGGCAACAGGGTTTTTTGGGTGATGACAATCGTACGCTGTTTGACAGATTATTTGCCAGTCATCAGCCCTTTAATGGCATTTATGGGTCAGGGCAAATGCAAGACGAATTTGTCAGCGTAACAGGCATGACCCGCACCAACGTCAAAATCGTGGATAAAGGCAACACCACAGACATCAATGGTTTGGGTTTTGTGGTGGATACTGCGCACAAAGACGCACTGTTTGCCAAAATCAAAGACTTGCTGGCTGATGTGTCGGCGGTTGTGGTGGCAGGGTCTATGCCTAGGGGTTTTGATGAGAATGATTTTAGAAACTTGCTGGATTTTTTGACCGCTCATCATGACAAAGTGGCGGTAGATGTCAGCGGCGTTGCCCTAAAAGTCGCCTTAGAATACGATTTGTGGCTTATCAAACCCAATCTTGATGAGCTGTCCGAAGCGGTGGGTAGCCGTATCAGTACATTGCAGCAGCAACAAGAAGCCATAAAAGCCATCAAAGGCAACATCGCTCATGTGGTTGTGTCTATGGGCAGTCAAGGGTTAAATTATTTTAAAAACAATGGCTTAGATCAGCAAAGTTATCACGCCACGCCACCCAAAGTATCGGTGGCAAGCTCTGTGGGGGCGGGCGATACTGTGGTTGCAGGCATGATGTTTGGGCTGTTGCAAGGCTATGATGACCAAAAACTGCTGAGTTTTGCGACGGCTTTGTCGGCTCATGCGGTAACGGTGGTGGGTGTGGGCGTGCCAAACCAAGCACGGCTAGATGAATTGATCGCTGGCGTAACCGTGGACAGTCTTTAATCAAATTTTGCAATGTTATACTCCAATATGAGTGATTTTTTATGTCAAATAATAAACCCGATTTTGCCGACAAATTGTATTTGGTGGTTGAAAATAATTCAGCTTTGGGACTGCTTGTTGCCAAAAAATTACAACTTTCCCTAAAAAATCAAGGCGTTGATGTAGTATTAGGTTATGATTTGCCTACAGGTGGCAATGCTTTGGTGATTACTGATGAACCAAAAGTGCCCCATGATGGCACACGTTATCTCAATGCGAACAGCTTGGACTTGGCACGACTTGATGATGGTGATTATTGTCAGTCTTTGCTTGCTGCTAAAACGGGCGCTACCCAAGAGCCGAGCGCTCGCCCCAAAAACATCGTGGCAGTTACCGCCTGTCCGACAGGGGTGGCGCATACCTTTATGTCGGCAGAAGCCATTGAAAATTATGCCAAAGCCCAAGGCTGGAGCGTCAAAGTAGAAACACGGGGGCAGGTCGGCGCAGGCAACGTCATTACTGATGACGAAGTGGTGCAGGCGGATTTGGTGTTTGTGGCGGCGGACATTGATGTGGATCTGTCCAAATTTGCCGGCAAAAAAATGTATCGCACGTCTACCGCTTTGGCACTGAAAAAAACCGAGCAAGAATTTGCCAAAGCGTTTGATGAAGCCATCATTTATCAAGGCGGTCAAACCAAAACGAGCGCAGCAGGCGACAGTGGCGAAGAAAAAAAGGGCGTGTATAAGCACCTGATGACGGGCGTGTCGCATATGTTGCCGCTTGTGGTGGCGGGGGGCTTGGCGATTGCTTTGTCGTTTATGTTTGGTATTGAAGCCTTTAAAGACGCAAACATTGCCTTTGGTTTGCCCAAAGCCTTGATGGACATTGGTGGCGGCAGTGCCTTTGCCTTGATGATTGCGGTGTTTTCAGGCTATGTGGCGTACTCTATCGCTGACCGCCCTGGTTTGGCGGTGGGATTGATTGGTGGTATGCTTGCCAATACCGCAGGGGCGGGGATTTTGGGTGGTATCGTGGCTGGCTTTTTGGCGGGCTATACGGTCAAATTCCTAAATGATGTGATTAAATTACCACCAAGTTTGACTTCCTTAAAGCCAATTCTGATTTTGCCTTTGTTGGGTTCGCTCATTGTGGGGCTGTTGATGATTTATGTTGTCAATCCCCCTGTGGCAGCGCTGATGGCAAGCTTGACTGAGTGGCTGAAGTCCATGGGCGAGATGAACGCTGTGATTTTGGGCTTGATTTTGGGGGCGATGATGTGTACCGACATGGGTGGACCCATCAACAAGGCGGCTTATACCTTTTCGGTGGGCATGATTGCGTCAGGCGTTTATACACCCATTGCTGCGGCGATGGCAGGGGGCATGGTGCCACCCATCGGTATGGCTATCGCCACATGGATTGCTGCACGCAAATTTAACGAAAACCAACGAAACGCAGGCAAAGCGTCTTTTGTGCTTGGACTGTGTTTTATTTCCGAAGGGGCGCTACCCTTTGTGGCGTCTGATCCTGCTCGGGTCATCATTTCGTCCATCATTGGTGGAGCGGTCGCTGGGGCAATCTCTATGGGGCTAGGCATTGGACTACAAGCGCCACACGGTGGACTGTTTGTGATTCCTTTTGTTTCTAAGCCGTTGCTTTATTTGATGGCTATTGTGATAGGTTCGGTCATTACGGGAGTGCTTTATGCCATCTTAAAACGTAGCGAGCACCCAAAAACCACCCAAACACAAGCAGTAACTGCATAATTTACAAAAATATGACAAACCCCCAGTAAGGTATCTGTTACATAACACGCCGTAAAAGTTGCCTTATTTTGGGGTTTGTCTGTCTTTTTATGCCTTTAACCATAAGCAATTGTTAAATTATGTTAAGACTTGTTCATAAAAGGACATTAACAATCAAGCAATATTTGTTATAATAGCGAATTTCTTATACTTATATAGTGGCATAAGGTCATGAACATTCAATTAAATACCCATTATCAAGAACGTGGCTCGGTGCAGCAGGTGTTGGTACTGTTTGTGTTGGCATTGGTCATTGTGGCGGTGATTATGGCGGTTTTTGGTTATAAAATCGGTCATAAGCAAGGCGTAAGAAGTGCCAATCAGGCAGCCATCTCCGAACAAGAAGGCGAACAGCAGCAAGCGGCATCGGCAGAAATTTCTGCCATGAAAAAACAATTAGAAACCGCCATTACCGAACGTGATATTGGTTTGTCCAACATTGACACCCTAAAACAACAAAACGAAACCATCAAAACCGAAAACTTACAGCTGACCCAACTGAATGCTTTATTGCTTGAAAGCATTGCCAAAGAAGGCGGCTTGCCCCTAAAAGTGCTGGGCTCGGAGATTGTGCCGCTGCCTGAACGTACCTTTGAGTACCGTTTTGATGTGGCGATGGTGGACAAATCGGGTAAAGCCATCACCATGATGCCAAAACTGACCTTGCTCAATGCCACCAGTATGGTAAACATTCCTTTAAAACCTGCCACTTATGAAGTGCAAGGCATTACCCGCATTCGTGGGCGTTTTGTGATGCCCGATGGCTTTGAGCCCAAACAAATCAAGCTTGAACTGACCGCAGGCACAGAAACCGCCGAGCAGCTTTATAATTGGCAAGTGGGACGTGCGGTGGTGATGAGCGACAGCGACAGCGATAAGGGCATTGACACCCGTCCTGTAGAAAACTAAACCAAAGCACACTGATTGACCATATCATCATAAGGGTTCGTCAAATGGGGCGAACCTTTATTTTGGGCTTGTTTTTCTTGGCTTTGCCCCAATTTTTGATAAAAGATAAAAAAGCACTTTAGGTAATGACCATGCCGTATGACACAAAATACGATCACGACAGCGACCTTGCGCTCAAGCCCCAAGAGCTGACACCGCCTTTGTATAATCTTGTGATACACAACGATGACTATACCACCATGGATTTTGTGGTGTTTGTTTTGATGGAAGTGTTTGATTATGCCATAGAACGTGCCATTGATGTGATGATGTGCATTCACAATCAAGGCAAAGCAACCGTTGCCCAGTTTCCCAAAGACATTGCCGAAATGAAAATTTTGCAGGTGGAAAAGCTTGCAAGCGACGCTGAATTTCCGCTACTCATCACCATGCACAAAGATTAACTCATCAAAGACACAACTTGGAAAATTATGTTTAGTTCAGAATTTGAAAACACCCGACAAAATATAGAAAACTTTGCCAGTGAAAATTTGCACGAATTTGTTACGGTGGAGCATTTGTTGCTTGGACTGCTTGATGACACAGACGCTCAAATCGTCTTAAAGGCGTGCCAAGTAGATACATCGTCTTTGCGTGAAGAGCTGTTAAATTATATCGGTGCCTACATACCCAAAGTCAAACCCCCCAAAAAACCCACCACCACCAAAGCATTTTTGCGGGTTTTGCAGCGTGCCATCTGGCAAGTACAAACGTCAGGGCAGTCTACGCCCATCACAGGCATTGATGTGCTTGTGTCTATTTTTAAGGAAAAAGACAGCCATGCCGTTGCGCTGCTCAATGCTCAAGGACTGTCAGGCGTGTCGGTCATGCGGTACATTTCGCACGGCAAAGACGCTTTAGAAGACGACAGCCAAACCGATGACGACAAAGACACCCCCGCCCCCGACAAAAAAAGAAAAGACCCCTTACTTGCCTATACCCAAAACCTAAACGAACGAGCCAAAGAAGGGCGCACTGATCCTTTGATTGGGCGGTCAGATGAAATAGAACGCACCGCTCAGATTTTATGTCGCCGTCGCAAAAATAATCCTTTGTTGGTGGGTGATGCAGGCGTGGGCAAAACCGCCATTGCCGAAGGGTTGGCTTGGCTCATCACGCAAGGCAAAGCCCCAAAGCCTCTTGCTGATGTGGTGATTTATAGTTTGGACATTGGCGCTTTGATTGCTGGCACAAAATACCGTGGCGATTTTGAAAACCGCATGAAGTCCTTGCTTAACGCCCTAAAAGACAAGCCCAACGCCGTGCTGTTTATTGATGAAATTCACACCATCATTGGGGCAGGGGCGACCATGAACAGCAGCAACGATGTGTCCAATTTGATAAAACCTGCCCTTGCCAATGGCGAACTTCGTTGTATCGGTTCTACCACGTTTGTGGAACATCGTCAGTTGTTTGAAAAAGATGGCGCATTGTCTCGGCGTTTTGCCAAAATTGACATCAAAGAACCCAGTGTTGCTGATACCATTGAGATTTTGCAAGGGCTTAAAGGTCAATATGAAAGTTTTCATCAGGTTCGTTACACCGATGAAGCCATCAAAATGGCAGTGGAGCTGTCAGATCGCCACATTCACGATCGGTTTTTGCCAGATAAAGCCATTGATGTCATTGATGAAGCAGGTTCAAGCATGAGACTGTTGGTGGATAAAACAGATGAACCGATGGTGATTGATGTGCCACAAGTGGAAGCGGTGATTGCCAAAATTGCCCGCATACCGCCAAAATCTGTTTCTCAAGATGACAGCAAAGTATTACAAAACCTTGAGCGGGATTTGGGTCATGTGGTGTTTGGGCAAGATGAAGCCATCATGATGGTCAGTGACGCCATCAAGCTTGCCCGAGCAGGACTAAAACCTGCCGACAAACCTATTGGGGCGTTTATGTTTGCAGGCCCGACAGGCGTGGGCAAAACCGAGATCGCCCGTCAGCTTGCGTTTGCGCTTGGGTTAGAGCTTTTGCGTTTTGACATGAGCGAATACATGGAAGCACACACAGCGTCTCGTCTGATAGGTGCGCCCCCCGGTTATGTTGGTTATGACCAAGGTGGACTGTTGACCGAAAAAGTACATCAGCACCCCCACTGTGTATTGTTGCTTGATGAAATAGAAAAAGCCCACCCTGACGTGTTCAATTTATTGTTGCAAGTCATGGATCATGGTACTTTGACCGACAATAATGGGCGGTCGGTGTCTTTTAAACAAGTCATTCTTATCATGACGACCAATGTTGGTGCAGAAAGTATC
>JBHAZZ010000087.1:0-8835 GCA_041781275.1 Moraxella sp. | reverse complement strand
GTGATTGATGCGTATCGTATTGAATGTGCCCCAAGCCAAATGCAAACGGCACTGTCAGCCAGTTATGTTGGTGGTTATCGGGTAGGTATGATTGTCTCGGGGGCGGGGGCTTTATATTTGGCGAGCTTTTTTGGCTCAACGATGGCAAGTTACAGCTATGGGGCATGGCAAACGACCTATCTTATCATGGCGGCGGTGATGCTTGTAGGGGTCGCTACCACACTGTCGCTAAAAGAACCAGACGCACCGCAAAAAACCCTAAAATACCATCAAAACGACTATTTGGCACTGTTTGGGGTGTTTTTGTTGTCGGTGGTGGTATTTGTGCTAAGCTATCGTTATTTGGGGCAGCTTTTACCCAATGGCAAAGATTTGGGTGTGGGACTGGCGTTTTTGCTTGGCTGCGTACAGTTTATTGGCAGTGGTGTGCTTATGTTTGCGGCAGGCTTTGTTTTGGTCAATTTGGGGCTGGTGCGCAAAGAAGTGGCGGTGGCATCGTGGGTGCTACCCATCACTGATTTTTTTGAGCGTTACGGCAAAAAAGCGATTTTGCTGTTGGCGCTGATCGGGCTGTATCGCATTTCTGACATTGTGGCGGGCAACATTTCCAATTTGTTTTATCAAGACATTGGCTTTAGCAAAGAACAAATCGCCGATGCGGTCAAGGTGGTGGGTGTGATTGCCAGTATTGGCGGCGGCTTTATTGGCGGGTGGTTTGCCCAAAAAACCAGTATCATGAAAGCGATGTTTGTTGGTGCATTGTTGGCGTGCTTGACCAATTTATTATTTATTGGGCTGTTTTATTTGCCGACCGTACCTGTGATGTATGTGGCGGTCGTTGTGGATAATTTGGCGGCGGGGCTGGCAAGTTCGGTGTTCATTGCCTTTTTGTCGGCGCTGACTTCTATTCGCTTTACGGCGGTGCAGTACGCTTTGTTTTCATCGTTGATGACGTTATCGCCCAAGATTTTGGGGGGGTACTCGGGGGCGATTGTGGACGCTACCAGTTATCCGATTTTTTTCGCCATCACCTTCGCCATTGGACTGCCTGTGCTGCTGCTGGTTTATTTGGTCAGCAAAAAAATCCCGTTACAAGAAACAGACACATCAAAGACAGCGAATCAATAAATGTACAGCATAGACCATCTAAAACGCCAAGCCAAAACTCATGCCTGTGATGTGTTGGCGTATGAAGCAAAACTGACCTTGCTGTGTCGGGTGATTAATAAGCCGTTTACGTTTTTGATTACGAGCGGTGATTATGTCTTAAATGATCAAGAGTATCAAGCGTGGCAAATGGGTGATAAGCGTTTGAACGATGGCGAACCTTTGGCGTATGTGCTAGGTAGTCAAGCCTTTTGGGGGCGTGAGTTTTTGGTAAACAAACATACTCTTATCCCCAGACCTGACAGTGAGCGTATGATTGATGCGGTGCTTGGGTTTATTGGGTCTGCCAATTTAACCAGTCCAAAAATTCTTGATTTGGGTACGGGCAGCGGCTGCCTTGCCATCACACTTGCCAAAGAAGTGCCAAACGCTCAGGTATTGGCGGTGGACTTTTGTACAAATGCCTTGGACGTTGCCACCAAAAACGCCGCCCAATTACAAGCGGATAATTGCCAATTTTTACAGTCGGATTGGTTTGAAAATGTGGCAGGGCAATTTGATGTCATCATCAGCAATCCCCCCTACATCGCCAAAGACGATGAACATTTGTCCAAATTAAGCGCCGAACCCATCAGTGCTTTGGTGGCAGAAAATGACGGTTTGGCGGACATGATACGCATTATCCAAGACGCTTGCGATTTTTTAAAACAAGGGGGGCTGCTTGCCATAGAGCATGGTCATACTCAAGGGCAGGCGGTCGCCAAGCTTTTTATCAAAAGTGGGTTTGACAAGGTGCAAACCATCAAAGACTACGGCGGCAATGATCGCTTGACGATGGGCATTTGGGGGTAAGTATGCTGACTGACGCTGAACTTTTGCGGTATTCTCGGCAAATTTTATTGGACGATTGGGACATGGACGCACAGCTTGCCCTAAAACGTAGCCGTGTTTTGGTGGTCGGTGTGGGGGGCTTGGGCTGTCCTGTGGCGCAAATTTTGGTGCGTGCAGGGGTGGGCTATGTGCATTTATTGGATTTTGATGTGGTAGATGACAGTAATTTGCAGCGGCAAGTGCTGTTTTGCGCCCAAGATGTCGGTAAATCCAAAGCTTACAGCGCCCAACGTGCCCTACAAGCCCAAAACCCATTCATTACGGTGGCTTATGATGACCTAAAATTAAGCGCCGATAATGCCACCGATACCATCAAGCGGATTTGTCCTGATTTATTGATTGATTGCACAGATAATTTTGCAATTCGTGATTTATTAAATCAAACTTGCCGCACGCTTGCTGTGCCATTATTGTCCAATTCTGCCATTGCCGAAGTGGGGCAAATTGCCTTATTTACACAAGAAACGGGCTGTTATCGCTGTATTTTTGATGAAGGGCAGGGCGATGAACAAACTTGTGCCACGTCAGGGGTGCTTGCCAGTTGTGTGGCGGTGATTGGGGCGATGAGCGCTCAAATTGCCCTTGATTTTTTGGGTAGGGGCAATAACCCCATCGCAGGCGAGTTTGTATTGTGGCAAGGCAAAACATTACAACTAAAAAAATTACGGTTTGATAAAAACCCTGATTGTCCCATTTGTTCACATTAGGCTTTATTATGTCAAAAAAATCCCCGTTATCGTTTGCCAAACAAAGCGTGCGTACTGGTGCTAGGGTGCTAGGACGTTTACAAAAAACCGCCAGTGTCGCAGGGCTGTCTGCGTTAAGGGTAGCAAAAGGCGAAAAAATGGACGCTTATTTGCTGAAAGACGCTTTTGAGCAAATGGGCGTTACTTACATTAAACTGGGTCAATTCATCGCCAGTACGCCATCTATCTTTCCTAGAGAATATGTGTTGGCTTTTCAAGGCTGTTTGGATCAGACCACGCCGATTGCATTTACGCACATTGAACAGGTTTTGACCGATGAGCTGTGCCAAAATGGACAAAAACTGTCTGATATTTTTGAATACATTGATCCCAAGCCCATTGCCAGCGCCAGTATTGCACAGGTGCATAAAGCGGTGTTGGTGGGTGGTCGTCAAGTGGCGCTTAAGGTGCAAAAGCCCAGCGTGGGTACGGTCATGCAGACCGATTTGGGGGTATTGCATGGCACCTTTTGGACTTTGGAAAAACTGCTGCCATCTATGAAAACCGCCAATCTTGCACCGATTGTGAACGAAATACGTCAGCGTATGCTTGCTGAAACCGATTTTATTGCCGAAAGTGAGCATATTGATAAGTTTTTGGCATACCTAAAACAAATGGGTAACACCCGTGCCACCGCCCCCACCGTCCACAAACAGTTATCCACCAAAAAAGTGCTGGTGATGGATTTATTGGTGGGCAAATCTTTGGTGGACGACAGCCTAAATTTGGGCAGTACCGATCGAGCCAAGCAACTCATGAGCGATGTGCTAGATACTTGGTTTTTGTCGCTGATGATGACGGGCGAGTTTCATGCCGATTTGCACGCAGGCAACTTAATGCTGCTGGACGATGGGCGCATTGCCTTTTTGGATTTTGGACTGGTGGGTAAAATTAACCCCAAAAGCTTGCAGGCGTGTTTTTCGCTGGTGCAGGCGCTACAAGACGGCGATTATCAGGGCATGGCAAGGGCGATGATTGACATTGGTATGACGCACGCCGATGAAAAAATGGACATTGACCGTTTGGCTTATGACCTAAAACGTATGCTTGGCGTGGTTAATCCGCCAACAGCCGCCCACAGCGCCCAAGAAGCCAGCGTTCAGGCTGACAGTCTAAATGTCTTGATGTTGGAAATGGTAGAAATCGGCAAACGTCATGGCATTCATTTTCCCAAGGATTTTGCGCTCTTGACCAAACAGCTGTTGTATTTTGACCGTTTTATGGTGGCGCTTGCCCCTGAGATGGAGCTGTTTGAAGGAGAACGCTTAAAAGTGGTGGAAGGTTTGCAAATAAATGATTGATTGATTTGTAATTTCGCCAGTAGAATTGTTGGTGTTTTGTAAAGATTGCAGGGTGTTTGTCAAAAGAAGCCAAAATGCAGACAGTTTTTGTTTTTAATGGTTTTAACCTGCTTTGTTTTCTGTTATGATCTACACGTTTATTGCGCAAAAGTATCTTGTGCAATAAAATGGAAAAAGTTTAACAAAGTAATTTGTTGTTTGTTTTGGTGTGAAGTAATTATTAGTGATCTTTGATTTTTAAGAAGTAAGTTTAAAGATAATTAATAAGTATGGATACGCCTTAAGGAAGCTCTATGACAGACCCTAAAAACGATCATAGCAATGATCTCTCGCTTGAAATGGACTATAAAGGTGGTGATGACAGTACGCCGCCGTCAGGGAAATTTCCAAAAGACGCCATGCGTGGGGTGGTGATTACCATCGCTGCTGCCATCGCTGCTTTTGTGCTTTATAGCATTTTAAATTTTGATCCCATGGTCAATAAAGGCTTGGCGCTGGCGGTCTTTGTTGGTACGCTGTGGCTGACTGAAGCCATTCACGTAACTGCCACCGCCATTTTGGTGCCGCTGCTTGCCATGTTGATGGGCATTCCCGAATTTGACACCAAAAAAGCCTTATCTAGCTTTGCCGATCCCATCATCTTTGTATTCTTTGGTGGATTTGCACTGGCGGCAACTCTACACGTTCAAAAATTGGACAAAAAAATCGCCTTTGGCTTGGTCAAACTGGCAAAAGGTCATCTGGGTGTGGCGGTTTTGCTGATTTTTACAGTAACTGCGGCACTGTCCATGTGGATCAGTAACACCGCCACCGCAGCGATGATGTTGCCTTTGGCATTGGGGCTTTTGACCCAAATAGACAAAGAAAAAGATCGTAACACTTTTGTCTTTGTGTTGCTTGGTATTGCTTATTCTGCGTCCATCGGTGGTTTGGGTACGTTGATTGGTTCTCCACCAAACGCCATCGCCGCCAAAGAATTGGGGCTGGATTTTGCAGGGTGGATGAAATACGGCTTCCCCATCATGGTTGTCTTTATGCCAACGCTGCTTGGGGCGATGTATTTTGTACTAAAACCAAATCTTAACCAAAAAGTAGAAATGCAAACCGAAGAAATTCCTTGGACAACGACCCGTGTTTTGTCTATGGTTATCTTTGTGGTAACGGCGCTGTGTTGGATTTTTGGTAAGCAGCTTGGCGAAATGTTCAGCTTTAAATCGCCCGACACCGTCATTGCATTATTTGCTGCTGTAGCGGTGCTGTTATTTGGTTTGGTTAGATGGCAACAAGTGTCAGACAACACCGACTGGGGCGTGCTCATGCTGTTCGGGGGTGGTATCGCTTTGTCAGAAGTCATGCAAAAATCAGGGGCATCTAAAGTTTTGGGCGAGCAAATCGCATCAGGATTGAGTGCTGCGCCAGATTTTGTGGTGATTTTGGCGATTGCAAGCTTTATCATTTTCTTGACCGAATTTACGTCAAACACCGCATCGGCGGCGCTGCTTGTGCCTTTGTTTGCACCCATTGGCGTTCAACTTGGTTTCCCACCAGAGCTTTTGGTATTGGTTATCGGTATTGGTGCGTCTTGTGCCTTTATGTTGCCTGTTGCCACGCCACCAAACGCCATCGTGATGGGTACAGGGTATATCAAACAGCGTGAAATGATGAAAGTGGGCTTTGTACTCAACATTGTCTCCATCATTATTGTAACGGTTTGGGCGTTTATGTTCTTAAGAGGATAATTGGCTCAAATCAAAAAAACGCTCTTTTAAAAGGGCGTTTTTTTATTGGGACAATGATGGTCATTTTTATATTATGTTATTACATAATTAAAAATAAATATGGACAAATTTTGTCCGTTTTTATACGATGATAATACTGAATGTAACCCAATTTGTTAGAATATGAACATTTTTTTAACATATTTTAATAAAAATAGTGCTAATATGTAACTTGGCATGATTTCTGCTTAAAAATAAAACAAGATGGCAAAACTGACAATTTAAGCAAAGGCAAAGGGATAGGGCGCAAGGTTGGGTATTTATGAAGTCATTGACGCATAAAGCGCAATTGCATATTCTCAAAATTGTTTTATAATGTCGGTGCGTTTTTTTTAATAAACTAATTTGTGATGATGTGATGACGATTTGTGTTAAAAAATATTTTAAAAAAGCATTATTGGGCAGTGCATTATTGATGGCGCTTTTTGGGGTGTCAGCGTGCGATCAAATCGGGACAACGCCAAAAACAGCGCAGCCAGAGATGGTAGCAGACACGGCGCAAACCCCACAGCCACCACCCCCGCCTGAAGTGCCAGTCATTGTACGCAGACCCAATGTCAGTCAGCAGTTTGTGGGGATTGATTTGGTGAATGTGCGACTGGCGACCATACTTGATGAAATTCCTTATCAAACCAATGGGTTAAATGACTACGCTGCGGCAGTCAATCAAGCCACATGGCACTCTAATGAGACCATGAATGAACAAACCATCATCAAAATTCAAGCGCTCCTAAATTGGCATCATCACAGTGTTGGGGCGGTAGATGGCAAAATGAGCGCTAACACCATCAAGGCGATGCAGGTGTTTCAAGAAGCCAACGGACTGCCCAAAACCGAAAGCATGGATTTGGCAACTTGGCAAAAACTTACCCAAAACGGCGATTTGACAGCACAGCCTGTATTGGTGCGTTATGAGCTGACCGCCAAAGACGTGCGTACAGGGGGTGGCAGAAGTGGTTATCGCAGCGTCAGCGAAGCGGTGGCGGAGCGCTTTCACATGAGCCAAAAACTGCTAAAAGCCCTAAACCCTGACACACCCCTAAGGGCAGGCAGTGTCATCACCGTGTACAATCCCCATCAGCCCAACGAAATTTTGGTCAAAAAAGTGGTGGTTCAACGTAACGCCAACATTTTGTATGCTTATGATGAAGCAAATAAATTGGTCGCCAGTTATCCAACCACCATCAACCGTGCCCGTACCCCCAAAGGCACTTACAAGGTAACCAGCCGTATCATCGATCCGTCATATAACAGTGATTTTAAAAGCAAAAAGAACATCATCGCCCCCGGCCCTAATAACCCTGTAGGTCGGGTATGGATTGGTATCAGTAAACCCAGTTTTGGCATTCATGGCAGCCCCGAACCTGAACTGATTAGCCGCCAAACATCGGCAGGGTGCGTGCGTTTGACCAACTGGGACGCATTGGGGCTTTTGGGGGCGATTGAGCAAGGCGCAGTGGTGGAGTTTGTGTAGCAAGAAACGCTTGTGTTTAGCAAAAAGTCTTGTTAAGATAACACAATTTAACCGTTGGAAACGATCATGAAAAAACTGTTACTATTATTACCCTTTGCTGTTGGGGTGGCTCATGCGACCACTTACGAAATTGACCCTTATCATGCCAATGCTCGCTTTGCCATTGATCATTTTGCTACCAGTACCAACATCGGTGGATTTTATGGATTGACGGGCGATTTGACCTTTGATAAAGCCAATAGCAAAAACAACAAAGTGGACATCACCATTCCTGTCAGTAGCTTACAGTCCAGTTCAGAAGCTTTTACAGGACACCTAAAGTCTGCCGACTTGTTTAATGCAGAAAAATACCCAACCATACGTTTTGTGTCTGGTAAGTTCAATTACACAGGCAAAGGCAAAGCTCGCAAACTGTCATCTGTGGACGGTCAGCTGACGCTACTTGGTCAAACACACCCTGTACGCTTAAAGGCGGACAAATTTAACTGCTATCAAAGTCCCATGAAAAAGACCGAAGTTTGTGGCGGTGATTTTAGTACCACCATTGATCGCAGCAAATGGGGCATGAATTATTTGGTTGATTCAGGCATGACCAAAAATGTGCGCATTGACATTCAAATTGAAGCGGTCAAAAAATAAGCCACCAAAAAACAAAAAAACCGTAAGTAAAATTGCGGTTTTTTATTGAGCTCATTCACACAATCGGTTTACGCCGATAAAATAAAATCCCTGGAATGGAAAGCCCAAGCACCAACGCCGAAATGACAAAAATGGCTTCAAAAAAATAAGTCATCATCTGCACAAACAGCGACATATTAAAACCAAAATAACCAATTTGTACCATGCTAACCATGGCTTTGTATGCCACAATACCAGGCATTAGACAGATGACGCTTGGCACAATGAGTGCTTTGGGTGGCAGTCCGTGTTTTTGTGAAAAATACACGCCCAAAAAACTGGCACTCATAGAACCAAAAAATGTCGCCACCGCCAGATGTATGCCCCAATCTGTCATGACAAAACGCACCCCAAAGCCCAAAGCGGTCATGATAAGACACAAAACAATATAGCGTTTGGGTAGGGTAAACATCAAGCACCAACCCAAACTTATCATACAGCTTAATAAAACATCACCAAGCATTTGTCATTTTCCAATCAGTCCAGCCCCCAATGGGGGATTTGTAATAAAATCAGCGCAATCACAATACCCACGCACGCCGAAAGGGTTAGCATGGTGGCAAATAATGACCTGCCAAGCCCCATGTTCATGTAGCCTTTTAAAATGTCCGACAGCGCATTGATGATGGGAAAGCTTGGCACCAGCAAAAGCACGCTACTGGCAACGGCGATGTCGGCGTTACTGCCAAGTTTAAAAAAGTACGCCACAGATCCTAGCATGGTCGCCACAAAAGCGCTGATGATCACCACCACAAAAGGATTAAAATGATGGGCGGACAAATAAAGCCGCACTCGCATGGCGCAAAATCCTGCAAGCAGTGTTACCAATGAAATTTTGGGATCGGCACCGTTTAGCGTGG
>JBHAZZ010000086.1:0-6950 GCA_041781275.1 Moraxella sp. | reverse complement strand
TAATAATTGCTGACACTGCGTGCGTCTGCCGTTACGGTATTGCCTTCTTTTTTGATGGCAACGCCCATGCCCGAAATCAGCTTAATGAGCGTGTCGGTGTCTTTTAGGGTGGGTACATTGTGTAGTACAGTTTCGGCGTTTGGTAGCAGCATGGCAGCCAGCAGTGGCAAGGCGGCATTTTTTGAGCCAGAGATCACCACTTCACCTGCAATACGACTGCTGCCAATGATTTTAAACTTATCCATGTCTTATCCTTATGCGTTGGTTTGTTTGGCTTGGTATTCTGTGGGTGTGAGCGCATGAATGGTTAAAGCGTGCATTGCGCCACTTTGAATATAAGTATTGGTAATGGCAAACACCATTTGCTGACGCTGAACCAAACGCTTACCTTCAAACACATCATCTACAATTAACACTTCAAATTTGTTGCCCTGATTGACGGCTTCAATCTTGGCTTCAGGGGCAAAATGGGGGCGAAGTAGCGTGATCAAATCATCTGCATTCATAAAATTTCCTTATGGTAGGTCAAAAAGCTTAACCTAAAATTTTGTTACAAACAGCCTATTATAACAAAGCTGACAGATGATATATAGAGCATGATACAGATTGTGCACATTTTGACAACTGAATTTTGACAAGCCAAAAAAGGCGCACCAACCCAAATTGGCACGCCCAATACTTTAACCCAATATGACGACAAGCTACGGGCTAGACGTACCATTATATAGCTGAACATAACTGCTGCTTGGGGTTTCTTTCATTTGAACCACAGGCACACTGCCTTTGTCAGGTACGCTTGGCATGGCGTCATCTGTCATTACGCCACCTGTGTCGGTCATGATGTCATTGGCGGTCAATGCTTCGCCCAAATCATTCACCAGCGTCGCCAGTAGCACCACCTGAGCGATACCCATCGTGGCTTTGGACGCTTCTATGATGTGGTTTTGCTGAATGGGATTGACGTGTCCGATGACATACACCACATCACTGCGCACGATGAGCTTATATTGGGGACTGGTCGCCACTCTGTTGGCAACCAAACGAGCCAAAACCTTGGATTTTAAAAAATTTTCGTGGGCGGTATGGCTTGGGCTTTTGGCGGTGGGGGTAACGACCAGATAATTATGCACTTTTTTGACATCTTTCATGGAGCTGACCATTTTGGTGATTTGCTCTTTGATGCTTTCGCTGGGAATTTCTCCCGTCAAAAGCACCTGCCCTTGAAAACTGTCCACCACCACACGAATGGATTGTTCGTCCATGTTTTCTAAGCCTTTGACATTGGGCAAATTTTTGATGACGGTGTGTTTGATGCCTTCGTCAATCATACGTTCAGGAATGGTGCGATTTAACACAGGCACGCCATAATTATTGTTGTTGGTCAAAGGCGTGGTAGAGCAGCCCCACAACATCAAGGCTAAAGGAAGCACCGCAAAAAGATTGTATTTCATAAATTGCTCCTAACTTTCATCGCTTATAGGGGTTCGTCAGTCATCAAAAATGCGCCTTTGAGCCATGTGGTCGTTTGCTTTTCGCCCACACCATCAAAGGCAATGACATCAAAACGGCAATCACAGTCTGCAAATTCTGGGTATTGGCTCAAAAAATGTGCCGCCGTTTGTATGATTTTTCGCTGTTTGGCAGGCGTGATACTTTGGGCGGCACTGCCAAATTTGGTGGTTTGACGAGTCCTGACTTCCACAAACACCAAAATTTGACCGTCTGCACTTTGTTGTTTGGCAACAATGTCAATCTCGCCCACATACGCTACGGCAAAATTGGTGGCAATCACCATCAAGCCCTGCATGGACAAAAACTCTGCCGCTTTTTGTTCGTGATAAGCGCCGACACGTTTGGCGTGGGTGCGTGGGCTGTTTGGCTGTTTTGCTGACTGTTTTGGCATCACTGTAGAATAACAAAATTTAACAATTTTTACTAATTTTTTAACCAATTTTCTGACAAAATGGTACAGTTTTTTTGCAAGAGCCACGCCACATTTATTAACTTACCGCAAAATGTTATGAAATTAAGAATTTTATGTGTTGGACACAAAATGCCCAATTGGGTGCAAGCAGGCATTGATGAATATTTAAAACGGCTACAGCCGATGATAAGCACGCAGCTCATAGAAATTGCGCCCGCCAAACGCAGCAAAAACCCCACCCCTGCCGAAATCGCCAAATACAAACACGATGAAGGCGTGGCAATTTTAAACGCCAAACAGCCCAAAGAACGTTTGTGGGTGCTGGAAGTCAAAGGCAAAATGCTTTCCACCGAAAGCTTGGCACAAAAAATAGAACACGTCATGGGCGATGGCACGGACATTGCCTTGGTGATTGGCGGGGCGGACGGTGTGTCGGCGGACGTACTGGCGGCGGCGGATTTTAAATGGTCGCTTTCGGATTTGACACTGCCCCACCCTTTGGTGCGGGTGATTTTGGCGGAGCAGTTATATCGGGCGATGAGTATCATCAATCATCACCCTTATCATCGGGCATAGTGTCAAATTTTGGTCATTTAATTTAAAACAAACTGGGCGTTTGCTGATTTAAATAAGCCAACAATGCCTTGATGTTGGTTTTGGTTTGCACCAGATCGGCGCACGCCAACTGCTCATCTTTGCCAAAATGCCCCACCTTCGGTAGCTGTGCCAAAAACTCATCAATCTCATCAAGGCTAAGCAGTCGCCCATGTAAATCAAAGCCGACATTCAGCGCCCTACCCCTGACTTTGGCAAGTCTGTCGTGCAAATGCCCATAAAGATGATACCAGCCCTTATGACAGCCTTCCCATTCAATCATCGGATAATGACTTAAAATCAAAGTATGCCCCCCATCACGCAGGCGCACTTTGGCATAATCTTGGATAGACGACAATAAAGGCTTGCCGTCGTGTTTTTTTAATGACAAAAATTCCGCTTTGTGCTGTTTGATAAGAGTATCATGATTGCCCAAAATCAAATGATGTTCGCCATTTAATCGCCCCAACACAGCAATGATGTCTTTTTTGTCTTTGGCAAATGACACATCGCCCAAATTATAAACCACATCATCAGGACGCACGGTGGCATTCCAAACATCAATCAAATATTCATTCATTTTTTGTGGGTCGTCTTTGCCATATTCAGGACGAAATGTCGGACAAAATTTCACAATATTACCATGCGAAAAATGCCAATCAGACGTAAAATAAAGTTTTTTCATCATTCACCTACTACTCTTTAAAAAATTATTTACTCACACAATCAAATACCCAGTCCATAATAAAATCGCCACCATATAAACGATGAGCCGCCCAATCGCTAAATTCATCTATGACTTTTTTATCAAGACAAGCAATACGTTTGGCAAAAATTTGCCGATGGTCTTTATTTTCTAACCATGCACTCACTTTATTGACATAATCGGTATTATCACTGGCAAAAGGATTATTAATTTCACCCCCATACCAATAATAACACCAATACTCATAATACCCAGCATAAATATAATGCGTAGTCGCCTGCGATGTATCACTCTTTAGCCATATCTCAAGCAGCGGACTAATATCTGCCCCACCAATAGCAAACATCAATATATAATCAAACATATTTTGATGAATTTGCCAAGGGTAGTTATCTAATAACGCTTTGATAAATACATGTGCAAATGTTTGCCAGCTTTGTTTTTCTATGTCATTAAAAGCATAAATACATCTTCCCACTCGCTGAAAATAAATCTCCAGCGAATGATGCAATTCTTTGCCTTCTACCAATAACTCTGCCATACGTGGCAATAAATATTTGACTTCGTCAGGATTTTCATCACTGATATAGGCAGCGGCATTATATTCATACAAATGCACCTGACTTAGCTGACAAAGTGGCAAACGGCGCAATTCATCTGCCAGCTCTTTTGACATACAACAGTCTATACACGCATTGACCGTATGCCAATTGGCAGGATATTTACCAAAGACGTGATATAAATTATCCACTGCATTTTTTATTCCATCATCATTCATAACTTTTCCAAAAACGCTTGAATAAAGGCAATTTTATCCAATTCATCAAGCGTATTAAAGGTTTCTTTGTTTTCTTTGATATAATCAATGAGCGGATAAAATTCTTCGTCCACATGGCGTTTGTCTAATTTGCGACCGATATTCTCGCTTTTACTACGCCCCAAAAACTTAGACACCAAATAATACGGCGATTTAAGTTTAAACAACATTTCATTGCTATCGGTATCAAACACCATAAAGCCTTCGTGTTTGACGGTTTTTAATAGCGCTTTTAATTTACCAAAGGTGATGTCTTTAATCGTCTGTGGGCGGATAATTTTAATATCGCTCTTTTGATTAAAGGTATCGGCAATGGTGTCTAATTCATCTTCGCTGTATTGTCGCCCTGTCGCCACATCAATTAAACCAATGAATGTCTCGCCAAAGTTTTCTTTGATGATATGAACATCGCTTTCATCGGTAACTTCAAATAAAAATGTATGATTGGGATATTGTTTAAACAGCTTTTCATATTTTTTGCAATGCGCCTTAGTCATTTTGGCAAAATCGCTATCCAGTGAGCCTGTGGTAGAATACAGTATCTGGTTATCAAAATCCGCCCCATAACTTGGGTGCGTATCATCTAGCGATACATAAGTACACACTCCCAAAAAGCCATTGACCTTTACCACGGCATTGACTTTTTTATCATCACTGATACTAATGGGATAATGGCTTTTTTTGGCGATACGCTCGCTATAATTAAACACCTTTTTAAAGGGGCGAACAATAATGCGACCATGCTCATCTATCACCATTCCCCGCATTTCAAGCAGAGCGTCATCAAAACGATTTTCATAAAATACGTTACGGGCGTATTTTAATACCCTAAGGCTTGGATATAATTTGGCGTTTTTTATCACAAAATTACGTCTGCCATAAGTTAAATACTCATGAGTGATATAGGTATTTTGCGTTTCATCAAAAGGTAAGGTTTGTTTTTCAAAAGTTGTCATTGTGTCAATCTTAGCCTTTATGTCATCGCTCATCGGTTTGATGGGCGTAACATGAATTTCATCACGCAGTTTATTATGATTGAGTTTGATATAAGCGGCTAACACGTCTTTTTCTTTGACATTGTGGGTATTATCAAAAAAGTTATGCAACCGATAAACTTCGGTATGAAAGCCATGTTTACGAGCCATTTGTAATAAATGAATGCACGCTGATGATTTTTGATTGGTGTTGGAATTGATAATCAAAATGTCTTGGCTTGGATTGGCTTTACCCAATTTGAGTGTTTCTTTGGTTTTATTTAATCCATATTGCTGGGCTTTATCCACCGCTTCGGGCGACCATGTATATACGCCATGTTCGTCAGTTAATAAAATGTCATTTTCAATATGGACGATGGTGGCATTGGGATAAGTTTGTTTAAATTCTGCCATTTTTTCTTGCGCAAAGGTGGATTTACCCGACCCTTGATGACCACGAAGTAATATAAATAATTGCATAACCTTTCCTACATTCATTCACTCATCTTTAAATTCATTTGGTGGACATGACGGGAGTCGAACCCGCAACAATGTGATAACTGTCGTTTTTAGTCATACAGCCGAGAAACTTCGTTGGAAACGTGCGCCAGTGGTTGACCGTTTGCCACAGCCAGCACCTGCAATCCGCAACCGTGCCAAAGCACCCACTTGCCTATCACACCTGATTTTACTCAAGCCGCCCAAGAACCAAAACGTTTTTGGCGGTGGCGTCCCTTATGTGCCAACATGCCCGTACTTTGGATAATACAAAAGCTGTGCCAAAGACTGCTGTTTTGTCAATTTATATTTTAACTTATTGAAAATTAATCAAATTAATTTTTATTATCAAAAATTTATCGGCTTTGTGTTATGATAATTATCTATAAAATCAGATAGATTATAGAAAATTGGATATATATTATGATAAAACACGCTCAGCATAAAAAACGCATAGTCATCAGCTTTCTTGGCACGGTACTGGACGCAGGTTTTGGCAAAAAACGCCATCAAAAATGGCGACCCAACATCGCCTTACATCAGCATGGGCTTGACATCGCTCAAGTGGAGCTGTTTGTCAGTGACAAATATCAACGCCTTGCCGATGTCATCAAAGACGACATTCACGCCATCAGCCCTGACACGCAGGTGAATTGCGTGCCGATGACGCTCACAAACCCTTGGGATTTTAGCGAAGTGTACGAAAAACTCTCCGACTGGGCGAGCAATTATCCTTTTGATACAGATACTTACGACTATCTGACGCACATCACCACAGGCACGCACGTTGCCCAAATTTGCCTATTTTTATTGGTAGAACGCCATCAAATCCCAAGCCTACTGCTACAAACCGCCCCACCCAAACGCCAACATGACGGCAGCCAAACCACTTTGCAAGTCATTGATACCAAAGGTAATTATGAAACCATTGATTTGACTTTGGCTCGTTATGACGTGCTGCAAGGGCGACTTGCCAAAGCCCGTAACACCGCCCAAACCCACCTAAAAAGCGGTATCAACACACAAAACGCCGCCTTTAATGCGATGATAGCCGAACTTGAGCAGGTGGCGTTGGGGTCAAATTTGCCAATTTTATTGACAGGCGAAACAGGCGTGGGCAAATCGATGCTTGCCAAGCGAATTTTTGAGCTTAAAAAATCCCGTCATCTGATTTATGGCGATTTTGTGGACGTAAACTGCGCCACACTCAAGGGCGATGGGGCGATGTCGGCGCTGTTTGGTCATCACAAAGGGGCGTTTACAGGGGCGGTATCGGCACGCACAGGCTACCTAAAAACCGCCCATCAAGGCGTGCTGTTCCTAGATGAGATTGGCGAGCTTGGGGCGGACGAACAAGCCATGCTTTTGACCGCCTTAGAAGAAAAACGTTTTTATCCCTTGGGCAGTGATACGGCGGTGGCAAGTGAGTTTATGCTG
>JBHAZZ010000085.1:0-47902 GCA_041781275.1 Moraxella sp. | reverse complement strand
TCGGCTTGAGTTGGGGCTTCGGCTTGAGTTGGGGCTTCGGCTTGAGTTGGGGCTTCGGCTTGAGTTGGGGCTTCGGCTTGAGTTGGGGCTTCGGCTTGAGTTGGGGCTTCGGCTTGAGTTGGGGCTTCGGCTTCGGCGTTATCCTTTGACGCAGCAAACAAACCAACAGCGTCTGTATGGACGTGTGTTTCTTTAATGGGGTGCTCTTGCTGCCACATCTTGGTATCTAGCGGATCAACCACCGCACCGCTTGGCATACCTTCGGTCAAAGGTCGCCCTTTTAATAAATTATCAGCCTGTAATACCACCAGCGCATTATCCACGCTTGGCGGATTGCCACTGATAAAATCCTGCACCATGATGGGTATGATGTCGGCGGTCGTGGTGATCAGCGTCAAAAGATCGCCACTGACATCAATGGTGTGGTCAAGCACCCTGTTGAGCATATTTTCAATCGCCCACGCCGTTTCGCCCACGCCAAACGCCCCCACCATACGTCCAGAGCCTTTTAGGGTATGAAAATTACGACGGATTTCTCTTAGCGGTACAAGGTTATGGATATTTTTTTGCCAAGTGGCTAAATGTACATGAAGTTCGTCAATGATTTCGTCAGCTTCTTCCACAAAGATTTCTTTAAATTCTTCTTCGTGGCTAAAATCATCGTCTTTTAGGCTGGCACGGGCTTTGGCATAAGCGTCGGTTTCTGTTTGCGCTTGTTCTTCTGGCTCGTCCGTGATACGAAACGCCCTGACCGCATCAGCTTTTAGATCGTTGTCGTTATTAGAACCATCGCTTAGGCTGATACTGGGAATGGACAAAATATTTGTCAATAAAATGTCTTTACTGCTGTCGCTGTTGGTCATCTCACTGACGGGTGGCTTGATGACGGGCGCTTTGATTGCCGAATTGATGGCAGAATGCGAAATGGGCAAATTGGCGGCAGATGGCGCTACAACTTGAGCTTCTTGCACTTCTTGAATGTCGGCAAACATCATCTCGCCGGTCATGACATCTTCTATGTCTTCCTTGTCATCAAATTCGCTACCACTGCCAAAATTCAACGAATGCACCACTTCACCCACCACAGGCTGAATGGCGCCACTGTCGTCATACAAAATTTTATTTTCGTGTGATTTAAGCAGTCTGTCATAAATGTCAAACAGCTCCAGCACTTCGTCATTTTTGTCGGCAATTTGAGAAATCGCTTCTTGGGACAAGGCAATGTTTTCAGAAGCTTTGGTCAAAAGCGCTCTATCAAACACTTGGTGCGCCAAACTCTCCAAAAACATCTCAAACAGCGACAAACTGTCAGCGATGTTATGCGCAAGCTGCCAACTGATACGACTGGGGGCTTTTTGGCGAAGTTTACTAAACAAAATACTAAGCTGTTCACTGACTTCAATGACTTCCGTCATGCCCATTTCTTGGAAATAATGCGTCAGCATATCCAGGCCATCTACGTCGGGCAAATCACTGATGTTCTTGCTGCGCAAATATTCAGTAAAGCTGTTTTTGACTTCTTCAATGGCGATATACACTTCATATAACGCCCCGCTAGACTCTGTCAAATCGGCGCTTTGGTTTTTTGATTCAATGGCGGTATGTGTTTTTGTGATGTTGTGTTGTAGCCCTTCTAATTGTTTGCGAACGTTTTGTTTGATACTGGCAAAGCTTTGGGCGGTGCTGTTGGCGTGTTCGGTTTCTGTGATGATGTCTTGTATGAGTTCGGCATAAAAAGTCCAACCCCGACTTGCCAAACGCTGATGTAATAAATTTAATAAATCAAAACGAATGATGTCTCTGCCCAAATCTTCTGCCACTTCCGCCAAAGTGATGGTAACATAAGAAAAGAACGTCTTTTGCGCCATCATGCCGTCATTAATGCTGTCTAAAAATTCTTTGGCAGCGGCGTTTTTGTGGGGCAATCGTGATAAGCTGATATAAACATCTATCAAAGTATTTTCAAGCCACAACACATCAAAAGGGATCATTTGTGCGCTGTCGGTCAGTTCAAAAGCTCGGTTAAATTTACCTAGCAAATAAATGTCATCAGATGGCAAATTGTCGTTTAACTGATAATTTTCAATCAAAATCACCGCACTTGACCACAGTTTTTGTAGAATGTGATCGCCCGTAGCGCCTGCTTTGAGTGCGGCAAGATCGGCAAGCTCACTCAAAAACTTAGCCTTGTTATCAAGATTTTGATCAAGCTCATAAGTCAACGTGTACCAACGATCAATCAGTCTTTGTTCGGTGCTTTCTTCTAAAGGCTGCACTTCAAAGGTTGGTACAACGATTTGTTGGCTAAAACGGTCATCTAACGCTGACTGCCACACGTCTTGAATGTCGGCTTTGACATTGAGACGCTCAAGCAGACTTTGCAAATAATGAATGCGTAAATCCAGCAGATTTTTTCTAAACAGCCCTGTATTGGCATAGTAATTCAGTTCGTGCTGCAAAAGCTTACTGGCATGAAGCACAACGGGAATAAACAGCGGCGCTTCATCAATGGTACTGACATGATACGTAAGCTTAGTAATAAGCTGCGAAAGTTGAGCAAACTGCGACAAATTACCCATAATCAGCGCCCCACTGACGCTCTTGTATCGGGAAGAAATGTCCATCAATACGGCGGTGGGGTCTTGATTTTGATTGGCGTACAAACTGTCTAATTCTGCGTTAAGCGGTATGATTATCCACTCTAAAACAATCTGTTCATTAGGTTGGTGATTCATGCTATTTTCCAATTTTGGCGATGTTCGCCCTATTCTACGGTACTATGCAATGTTAAGGTGTGCAAATTTTACAAGAAAATGCTCAATAATTGGTGAAATTTTAATCAAAAATTTACTTGAATTATGGTGAAGTCATACTTTGAGTGTATAAAAATTCACAACCATTTGTCTGATGTTAAAAAATTAGGACTTTTTGCTTATTTTTGCCCTAAATTTCATGTATCTGTCAAGCAAAAGTTTGCTATTGTAAAGCTTTGTGTCATTTAGTGCAATTTACTGTCATGGTTTTATGGGTTTTGTGGCAGTTTTTATGGTTTAATGGTGCATTTTTTACAAATACTTACAAAAAACAAAAACGAACAATAGGTACTGCCCTACGATTCGCTTTTAAACGAACTAAGGGCGAATTTACTTGTTGTCAATTCGCCCCTTGTTACTTAGTGCTGTACCAACTGCTTGTCATCATCAGACAACTTAAAGCCAGACACCGATTTTTGTAAGGCGGCAGCCATTTCATTTAGGCGACCTACAGAACGGGCGGTTGCCATCGTACCTGATGATGTTTGACTGGTGATGTCTTGAATGACGCCCATCGTATTAGAAATATGGCTTGCTGAATTGGCTTGCTGACGGGCAGCGTCAGAAATGTTGGCAATCAAGTCCGCCAAAGTGTGCGAAACGGTTTGTACTTCGTCTAGGGCTTCACCTGCGTCTTTGGCAAGCTTGGCTCCTTTGACCACTTCGGCGGTGGTAGATTCCATCGATGATACCGCTTCGTTGGTGTCCGCCTGAATGGTTTTTACCAAAATTTCAATCTGACGTGTGGCAGCGGCAGAACGCTCCGCCAGACGCTGAACTTCATCAGCAACCACCGCAAAACCACGACCTGCTTCACCTGCCATAGATGCTTGAATGGCGGCATTAAGTGCCAAGATGTTGGTTTGGTCGGCGATGTCGTTAATCAAGTTAACGATGTTACCAATCTCTTGTGATGACTCACCCAAACGCTTGATACGTTTTGCGGTTTCTTGAATCTGATCACGAATGATGTTCATGCCTTCAATAGAGCGGTTTACCACTTCTGCACCGTTGTGAGCAATGGCAACCGAACGCTGAGCAACTTCGGCAGACTCGGTGGCGTTGGCAGATACTTGGTCAATGGATACCGCCATTTGGCTGATCGCCGCTGAAACCCCTGCAATCTCTTGGGCTTGGTGTTCTGACGCTTCGGCAAGTTCTACGGCGGTCATCTGGGTTTGCTGTGATGACTGTGCAACTTTGTCGGCGGTGGCGTTAATGGCAAGCACCAACTGACGAAGTTGGTCAATGGCGAAGTTTACCGAGTCAGCAATCGCCCCTGTAAAGTCTTCGGTAACTGTAGCACTGGTGGTCAAATCGCCATCCGCCAAATCCCCAAGTTCGTCAAGCAATCGCAAAATCGCCGCTTGTGAGTTTTCTTTTTCTTGTTCCATTTTTTGGATACGGTCAGATTCCAAACGAGCCAACTCTGCTCTGGTTTCCATTTCTAGGTTTTGTTGCATGATCTCACGATCTCGTGCCAAACGTTCGGCATGGCTGCGATTTTTGAACAGTTTTAGCAGCGCAACAATGGCAATCAACATACTAATTGCCAGCAATATCGCAGGAATAAAGACGCTTTTTTGTCCGATAATGCTTCTATCTACAGACACCAGTTTGTCTTGGGTTGTGCCTGCCAAATCACTTAAAGCTTGGGCGGCTTGGCGAGACTGCATGGCGGGATTACTTGTGCCATCAAGTCCTGACAGCACGGGTGCAATCATGTTTTCGTAAGTGGCAGAAATGCTTTGTAACGCAGGAGCGGCTTGTCCAAAACTGCTTTGCTGAGCGTTTAGGGTGCTGACAAATTCGTTTAGATGGCGTTTAAAATTTTCAGGGGTGGTATTGGCGGTTGATGTCAGTGCCATCATTTCTTCATTGATACGCTCAAGTCTGACCACCTGACCTTGAATCTCACGCAATGTTGCCGCAGGCATACGCACCGCCATCGCCTGATCGGTTACCAGCATATACTGCTCTTGCATACTGGCGGTGGCTTCTTTGACTTGTTTTTGTACATCTTGCAGGGCATTGATGTCATTTTGATGAGCGATGATAAAATCGGCATTTTGTTTTTGGGCAAGCCATGCTTGATTGAGCTCTTGAAAAGTAGAACCGTTACCCATCAGGCTGCTATTTTGTAGGCGTGTCAAGGCGCTTTCGTAGCTTTGAATGTCGTCTGACAATTTGGCATAAGCGCTGCTGCTGACTTCAAAATCTCGAGAAAAGGTTGCGTCATTGACGTCCTTGACAATCTTGGTAGAACTGATTTCAAGCAGGTTGATGTCGCTGATATAATCGGTTACTTTAAGTAGCGAATACGTCAGCCAAGCAAAACACAGCAAGGAGACAAATCCAAAAATAATCAGTCCTGCCCACCATTTGTTATCGTTCGTTGTGGGGGTGGGCGTGGCTAGCGTTGATTTATTACTCATGACACTAGGTTCCTTAAAAAACTCAAGATGAAAAGACAAAAAAGTACTCACGCAACAAAAAGCGGCGTTTTTTGATGGTTCACTGGTAAGATTGTTTAAATTTGGGTGCCAGAATAACACCCAAATATGCTTAAGTTACGGCAGCATTAAGATAGTCAGCATTGGCAAATAATAAAGATGGCATCATAACGGGCCACTCTCTGCCTTCTTTGACGAACACCCCATGATTATAGGGAGCAAAAGGAGAATTTTCTGGCAACAAACGGGGCTGATAATGAACATCAGAAAACTGCATGATACCCAATACCTGATCCACCAAGATCCCTGAAAACACCCCATCTTCATCAATGACCAGCACTTTACGCTTTTTTAGGCGTTCGTAGCTGTGCAAATTCAAAAACTTGGCTAAGTCCACCAAAGGCAATAAGCGACCCCGAACGTTTGCCACGCCTAGTAGCCAAGGCTTAGTCAAAGGAATGGTAACCACATCAGGCAATGCCAAGATTTCCGAGATTTCTCCCATTGGCGCAACCAACTGCTGACCCGCCACTTCAAAAGCAATACCCGTCCATTGGTGTTGATCTAAATTATGTCGCCCTGTTGCTCTTGCTTTGGCAAGATCAGCCAATCTAAGCAGTTCAATAAAACCTGATGATGCCACAAAAATTTACCCCAACACTGAACGAATGACGCTTATCAGCTCTTCTTCGTTAATGGGCTTGACCAAATATTCTTTTGCCCCTTGACGTTTGCCCCACACACGGTCAGTTTCTTGATCTTTGGTACTGACGATGATGACGGGAATATGAGCCGTTGCTTCGTCTCGGGTGATCTTGCGTGTTGCCTGAAAGCCGTTCATCTCAGGCATGACAATGTCCATCAAAATGGCGTCGGGCTGATGCTCTATCGCTTTGGCACAGCCTTCTTCACCATTAAACGCTTCGATCACTTCAAACTGATGTTTGCCTAAAATCTCACGAAATCTCGCCATCTCTAAGGGAGAATCGTCCACTACCAATATTTTTGACACGTCTGTCTCCTGTTGTAGATAAAGTGCGCAAAAAGACTTCACAAAAGGTCTTTTTGCAACACAACAGTTTAACAGTAACGGCTGATTGTGGCAAATAAATCTTCTTTACTAAAAGGTTTGGTGAGATATTCATTTGATCCCACAATACGACCACGAGCTTTGTCAAACAAGCCGTCCTTTGATGACAACATGATGACGGGAGTTGCTGAATATTCTGGGTGATTCTTGATCATTGAGCAAGTTTGATAGCCGTCCAAACGGGGCATCATAATGTCCACAAAAATAATGTCTGGCTTGACGTCCACAATTTTTGATAATGCATCAAAACCATCAACTGCCGTGGTTACGACACAGCCTTCTTTTTGAAGCAATGCTTCTGCTGTACGTCTGATTGTTTTGGAATCATCAATAATCATTACTTTTAGACCATTAAAGTCGCTCATGGAAAAATTTCCTTTTTCATTGTGGGCGTAAAGCACCAAAAACACAGTCAAGCAATATTGTTAAATGTTGATTCAAAATTGTTATCAATAATCTAACAAACTTACTAAATGATACAAATACAACACACCAAAAAAATTTTAGTGGACAGTACTCCAATATTGCATTTTTATCATATTTAAGCAAATTTTGCCAGTAGATTTTGACAAAAATTATATTTAATAATATCAATGAAAATTTTGAATGATATCAAAAAGTTCTCTTATGATTGCTTTGTATAAAATTTGTCAGTTATTAATAACAAAATTGGGCAATTCTTACACACACATTGTACAAATTTATGTCAGCTTTCTTGAATATTGCTATATTATTTGGCAATAAAAATGATAAATATTCAACAATGATGAAATTTAATCAAGTCATTAAATAAATGATATTAAAATTATTAACTTTTTATCAAACAACCAAATTAAAATGTAACAACTTGTTGCCACATAATCATCTTAGATTTATACAAATAGAAAGCGATCAAATCACACCAACATCTACTGATGTAAAATACTGCAATATTCGCTCCAACTTATCAGTTTTTTGTGAAAATTTTATTAATTTTTGACCATGAGTCGGCAACTGAAGCAGATAAAAAACCACCCCTTGAAGCCACTCAAGAGCAAACTGACCAAAATTTTTCAAAAAATTTTCTTAAAAAACAACGCTTGGCGTAAGTTTATCCAACGACACCAAACCTAATTGACAAGCACATTGAAACTTTTTGTTGATTTGTGTATAAATTTTGTACATTAGGCTATTTTACAACCAACTGATGACCGTATCAAGCACATTTTGCACTTTTTGTGGAACATCTTATGACTGTTTTTTGTCAAAATTAATAAAAATAATAATATTTTCAATAAATTATAAAATAAAACAACATAACATCACGCCATTTATCCATAAAAAATTTATATAAATCAAACATCTACATGACCGCTGTTTGATGACAGCAAAAAATATGAGCTTTTGACAATATTAAGCAACATTTTTTACTTAAATCCTGACAAAGATTAACGTTCATCGCCATAACACAAGCGACAAGCGGACAAAATGGCGGTATAATGTGGCGGTATGTTTGCTTTCCTTATATAAATAGGTGTGATATGAATAAACAAATTTTGTTAATTGAAGATGATCCTGATTTGGCGGAGCTGATCAGCGAATACTTATCCATGAACTATTATGAAGTTCATCATGCGCCCACCGCCCAAGAAGGCTTAGACATTTTGGACACCAAAGAAAGAGACATCAGCCTTGTAGTGCTAGATTTGATGCTGCCCGACATGGACGGTATGCAAGTCTGCCAAAAAGTGCGTGGCTCAAAAAACACCCAAATCAACAAAGTACCCATCGTCATGCTTACCGCCAAAGGCGACACCACCGACAGAGTACTAGGTCTTGAAATGGGTGCAGATGACTACATCTCCAAGCCCTTTGAGCCCAGAGAGCTACTTGCTCGTATCCGTGCGGTACTGCGTCGCCACGAAACCCCCAACCAAGCCGATCTTAATTCAGGCAGCCTAACCTTTGGTCGTTTGACGGTGTTTCCTGACAGCCACGAAGTTACCATTGATGACAAAATTGTTCGCTTGACCACGCACCAATTCCAACTTTTGCATTATTTTGCCACCCATGCAGGCAAAGTGCTCAACCGTGAACAGCTTTGGCAAGCCATGCCCAACGACGACAGCTCCGAAAACATAGACAGAGCCATCGATGTGCATATTTCACGCCTAAGAGCCCTGATTGAAGACAACCCCCGTCAGCCCAAACGCATCATTACCGTGCGTGGCGTGGGTTATCAGTTTGCCACCGATCAGGTATAATTGATTTTTTGTAGGGTGTGTTGGCGTTTGGCTGCTTTTGACCTTGAGCAAATCGTCCGATTTAAGACATTTGTTTAAAAGTTAAAAATGGATAACAAACTTCATTATCCATAAAATGCATTGACACAAAAAAAGCCAAGACTTGGTTTTTTGTCAAGGCTTAAGGCAACTCATCAAAACATCAACACCCCCTTTAACCACTAAGTTAAATGTTTTTACTTAGTGGTTTTTTGGCTTAATTTATCATCACTTTTTTCATGAAAAACGTTCCTTTTAACCGCCAGAAACAGCCAGATTTTGGCTTTCATTCGGTATTTGCTAGGTTATTTGCCAGTGTGTTTTTGGCATTGATTGTGTTTGCTGTGGCGATGGTGCTACTGGCTCAAATTGTTCATAACAATTCTGACAGCACCCGCTCCAAGGTCATCGCCAACCAAATCACCAGCCAAATTGACCCCTTGCTGACCGAAGTAGACGCCCTAAATCAAGAACAAAAACGGGTACAGGCACGCTTTATTTTGGCGGTGATCAAAAAAAGTTTTGATATTTTTGACGAAAGTCTCAATGCCAAAATCGGACTGTACGACCAAAAGCGTCGCCTGCTTTTACAAACCGAAAATTCCGAACTGCCACCCCAATTATCCCTTGATAACTCATGGGTCTCCAACATCATTCCCACCTTGGTGGGTGATAGTCGCCATCATGTGCTTATCAAAAGCTCCACTGGCTACACCATCTGGTACGAAAACCGCAATCCCCCCAAAGAACCACCATTTTTGGGTATGTTTAACTTATTTACAGGCACGCTTTTGCTTTTACTCATCATGTCGGCGGTGCTGTGGTGGATTGCCCATTCTATTACTTGGCGTATCAACCAAATGAGTCATCAGATGGCAAAACTGGGTGAAGGCGATTTTAGCGTGCGAGTCAGTGAAGAAGGCAGTGATGAAATTGCACTGTTGGCTTACGGCTTTAACCAATCCGCCCAAAAAATAGAACGCCTTATCAATGCCAACAACTTACTGCTGGCTCACGCAAGCCACGAATTTCGCACGCCCATCACCCGCATTCGCCTACAAATTGAAATGATGGATATGCTGGCAAGTCGTTTAGATGATGACACCAAAGCCAAATTTGACAAAAGAGCGGTGGCGGTCAATCGGGACTTGACGGGGCTTAATGATTTGGTAGAAAGCATCTTGCTGGTCAGTCGCTTGGACGCAGGACACGCCCTACAAAACGCCGAACAAGTGGATTTGTATGATCTGGTCAAAAACGAATGCCAGCATTACCCAGAATCTACGTTATATGCCATGCCCGTGGTCATGACCGCACAGCCCAAACTTTTGACCCATTTGGTGCGCAATTTGCTAAACAACGCCATGATTCACGGCATACCGCCCATTTTTGTGTATCTTTATACGGTGGCAGAAGCCCATCAAGCAGGAACAATTCCTGATGATTTATTAAAACTTGCCGAAGAAAACCCAGACAGCCATCACGAAGACAGCCCAGAAGACGACAAAAAAGACAGCTCACCGTCTGCCGAAATTTTGGACGACAAAAAGCCCAAAAATGGTCTGTTTAAACTACTGACCCGCAAAGACAAAAACAAAGCCGACGCACCCCTACACCATTATGCCGTGCTTGCGGTGATAGACCAAGGCGAAGGCATTCCTGTTGAAAAACGAGAAGACGTCTTTAGTCCCTTTGTGCGCCTAAAACAAGAGAAAAAAGGCTCAGGGCTTGGGCTGTCCTTGGTGGCGCAAATCGTAGAAGCACATGGTGGACAAATCAGCACCGACACTTGGCAAGGACACACAAGGTTTTTGGTGGTGCTGCCTTTATTAAAACATCAGCCAACCGACAGCGATAAAGACAAAGAAAGAGATAAAGAAAAAGACAAACCCGCCGAAAAATAAACCTTGCCTTGTGGTTTTGCCCTTATCTGTGATGGTAAGGGCTTTTTATGTGCTATAATAGATAATTTTATTTTGACTAACCCCTTATGATAACCCTAAACGGCATTAGCAAAACTTTTTATGGCAAAAAAGATGGCAAACAAAGCGCCTTTGTCGCTGTCCAACCCACCAATTTACACGTCAAACAAGGTGAAATTTTTGGCATTATTGGTGCGTCAGGCGCAGGCAAAAGCACCTTGATTCGCTGTGTCAATCTTTTGGAGCGACCAACCCAAGGGCAAGTGCTGATAGATGGCGTGGACTTGACCGCCCTAAACGACAAACAGCTCATGCACGAAAGACGCAACATCGGCATGATTTTTCAGCATTTTAATCTTTTGCATTCTCGCACTGTCTTTGACAATGTCGCCCTACCGCTTGAACTGTCACACACCCCCAAAGCGCAAATCCAACAAAAAGTAACTCACCTGCTTGAACTTGTGGGGCTGTCAGATCGTCATGGGGCTTATCCTGCCAATTTGTCAGGCGGTCAAAAACAGCGTGTTGCCATCGCTCGTGCCTTGGCGTCTGACCCCAAAGTTTTGCTTTGTGATGAAGCCACCAGTGCCTTAGACCCTGCCACCACAGGGGCGATTTTGACTTTATTAAAAAAAATCAATCAAGAATTGGGTATCACCATTTTGCTCATTACTCACGAAATGGACGTGGTCAAACGCATTTGCGATAAAGTGGCGGTGATTGATAAAGGCGTACTGGTAGAACAAGGCTCGGTCAGCGAAATTTTTGCCAATCCCCAAACCGACCTTGCCAAAGCCTTTATTCGCTCCACACTGCATATTGGACTGCCTGACGAATTTCTCGCCAAACTTTCGCCCAAGCCCAGCCACCCAATGCGTCCTGTGGTGCGTTTTGAATTTACAGGGCATTCGGTGGACGAACCGTTGTTTTCTAAGGCAAGCAAGGCTTTTGGTGTAGAGTTTAATATTTTGACTTCACAGCTTGATTATACAGGGGGTGTTAAATTTGGCATTACCATTGCTGAAATTTTGGGCAGTAGCGATGCCATCGCACAAACTTATGAATTTTTGACCGCTCATCAGGTAGATTTGGAGACGCTTGGCTATGTGGCATGAACTTTGGACGCAGTTTTTGACAGAGATGACACCACAAATGTGGGGTATGCTTGGCAAATCCACTTGGGAAACGATATACATGGGACTGGTGTCCACACTGATGGCGACGGTTGTGGGACTGCCTTTGGGGTTTTTGGCGTTTTTGACGGGCAAAGATCGCATTTTGCAAAACACACCGCTGTTTAATGTGCTTGATGTGGTGATCAATGTTGGGCGTTCTGTGCCGTTTATCATTTTGCTCATCATCTTATTGCCCGTTACTCGTTTGTTGGTTGGGACAACCTTGGGGACAACCGCCGCCATCGTGCCACTTAGCGTTGCTGCCATACCGTTTGTCGCTCGTCTGACCACCAACGCCCTAGCCGAAATCCCATCGGGCTTGACCGAAGCGGCTCATGCAATGGGCGCAAGCAACTGGCAAATCATCAATAAATACTATTTGCCCGAAAGTTTACCCATCTTAATCAACGCCATCACGTTGACCTTGGTAACGCTTGTGGGATACTCGGCGATGGCGGGTGTGGTCGGTGGCGGCGGACTGGGCAACCTTGCCATCAGTTACGGCGAACATCGGGGCATGGTATATGTCAAATGGCTTTCTACCATCATCATCGTTGGCATTGTGATGGTGTTTCAAAAATGCGGTGATGTGCTTGCCAAAAAATATGATCATCGCTAAAACATAGCAAATAAGACTGTTTTGCGCCATCAAATTTTACTTTTGCGCCCATTTGGAATAAGGTTTAATGCAGATGGCACATTGAACCTTTGGGCATTTTATGATTTAATAATCAGGTTTTTAATCAAATAAGAGATGAACGATGAAATTCAACAAATTTTTCGGGCTATGCGCCCTAGCGTCTGGCATTGCTTTGGTTGGCTGTGGTGGCAATGAAAAACCTGCCGAACAACCCAAAGCCCCTGCCGAAACCAAAACTGAGACCAAAAGCGAAGGCAAAACCGACGCGCCTGCCACCCAAACCATCAAAGTGGGCGTGATGAGCGGCCCTGAACACAAAGTCGCTGAAGTGGCTGCCAAAGTTGCCAAAGAAAAGTATGGCTTGGTGGTTGAATATGTGGAATTTAACGACTACGCCCTACCCAACACCGCCGTATCCAAAGGCGACCTTGATGCCAACGCCATGCAGCACAAGCCCTACCTAGACAAAGACAGCCAAGAAAAAAAATTGGATAACCTAACCATCGTAGGTAACACCTTTGTATATCCGCTGGCAGGTTATTCCAAAAAAATCAAAAACATCAGCGAGCTTAAAGATGGGGCAACCGTGGCAGTACCCAACGATCCATCAAACCTTGCTCGTGCTTTGATTTTGCTTGAAAAACAAGGGCTTATCAAACTAAAAGACAACACCAACTTGTTCTCAACTTCTATGGACATCGTAGAAAACCCCAAAAAGCTAGAGATCAAAGAAGTGGATACTTCGGTGGCAGCACGAGCGCTTGATGATGTGGATTTGGCGGTGGTAAATAACACCTATGCAGGTCAAGTGGGTCTAACCGCCAATGACGGCGTATTTGTAGAAGACAAAGATTCACCTTATGTCAATATCATCGTTGCCCGTAAGGACAATGCAGACTCTGAAGCCATCAAAAACTTTGTCAAAGCCTATCAGTCTGACGAAGTAGAAGCCAAAGCCAAAGAAGAATTTAAAGATGGCGTGGTGAAGGGTTGGTAATTTATCATGGTTTTTTGGCTTAACACAGAACCATACTGACCTGTTTTCACACCAAATAACTAGCAACCATAAAATACCCCAAGTGTTATCTTGGGGTGTTTTTTAATGCCATTTAATTAAGGAGCGATTTTGGGCGCTGCAACAAAACGGCTAATTTTTTCGTCATCGCTGAAAGTCAGTACGGTTTCTTTGCCTGACGTTTGTAGTTTCACAACGCCTGTCAGCGTTTGGGGCGCAAGGGTGTCCACCATCATTAGCTCAGGCTCACACATCATGCGAGTGGCTGCCATCGCCCCTAGCACCAAACGGTTTTCTTCCAAATGATAAGTACCCCACAACCGATTGCAAGTATGAAAAAATCTTACTTGGCTGTCGTCAAAACGCACAATCAGCGGTTTGTCTTTTTGATAAAACAGTTCAGGCAGCACAGGCTTACCTGCTTTATCGGTTACTGACACAAGCTGCCAATCGTATGCTTGCAGGCTACTGACACTCATCGGGAGCACTGACGGATTTTGGGGCAAAGACACACTTTGACAGCCCGACAGTCCAATCAACAAAGACACCGCCAGTGCACCAAATTTCACTTTTAACATCACAATCTCCTTGATTATTCAGAAGTTACCCGATACATTTCTTGAATGCTGGTTGTGCCTTGTAGCACTTTCATGATACCCGAACGGCGCAAATCCCTAAAGCCAAGTTTTAAGGCAGCGTCTTTGATTTGAATGGCGTTGCCGTCTTCCATGATGATACGAGAAATTTCTGGATACACTTTCATTACTTCATAAATGCCCACACGCCCTTTGTAGCCTTCACGGCACTCACTACAGCCGACCGCTTCATAAATCACATTGTCAGGGTTTGCCAAATCTTCTTCGGTAAAGCCCATTTCCAACAGGCTTTGTTTGGGGATATTGACAGGACGTTTACACGCTTTGCATAAACGACGTGCTAAGCGCTGAGCGATCACAAGGTTTACCGATGTGGCAATGTTAAAGGATGCCACGCCCATGTTACGCAGACGTGTCAAGGTCTCAGGGGCGGAGTTGGTGTGCAAGGTGGACAGCACCATGTGTCCTGTTTGCGCCGCTTTGATGGCGATTTCAGCAGTTTCCAAATCACGAATCTCCCCAACCATGACAATGTCAGGGTCTTGACGCAAAAACGCTTTTAGGGCGGACGCAAAAGTTAAGCCCACTTTGGGGTTTACGTTGACTTGGTTAATGCCTTCTAAGTTAATTTCCACAGGGTCTTCGGCGGTAGAAATGTTGGTTTCTGGGGTGTTTAGGATATTTAGCCCCGTATACAGCGAAACCGTCTTACCCGAACCTGTCGGGCCTGTGATGAGTAGCATACCTTGTGGCTTATCTAGCGCTTCCAAAAACAGCTCTTTTTGGTCGGGTTCATAACCAAGTGCGTCAATCCCAAGCATGGCAGACGAAGGGTCAAGAATACGCAGCACCAATTTTTCACCAAACAAGGTCGGCAATGAGCTGACACGAAAGTCAATGGCTTTGGTTTTGGAAAGTTTCAGCTTAATACGACCATCTTGGGGGGCTCGGCGCTCTGAAATGTCCATTTGCGACATGACTTTGAGACGGGCGGCGATTTTACCTGCCAGCTGCACGGGGGGACGGTTGATGACCTGCATGACCCCATCAATACGAAAGCGCACACGGTAGCTTTTTTCGTAGGGCTCAAAATGCAAATCCGACGCCCCCATACGAATGGCATCAAGCAGCATTTTATTGACAAATTTGACGATGGGTGCGTCTTCTGTGGGGCTGTCCACATCTACCCCTTCGTCTTCTTCTTCGCTACCTTCGTCCATCTCGCCCGACAAATCAATATTGTCAAAACTGGCAAAATCGCCACCGCCTGAATACACCGTCTCAATCAAACGGCGCAATTTGTCTTCTTCTACCACCACCGTCTCTACCGCCGATTTGGCATTAAAAGCGATGGCATCTACCGCATCTAGACGGGTCGGATCAGACAGCCCCACAAACAGGCGCTGACCCCGTTTAAATAGGGGCAACACCCCATAACGGCTGACGATTTTTTCGTCCACCAAGTCTTTGGGAATGGCGTCCTTGGACAAGGCATTTAAATCAAACAAAGGATCGCCAAACTCATGCGACAGCACACGGGCAATCTTACCCGCCGCCGCCAGTTTATTTTCCACCAAAAAAGGAACCAAGGATACTTTTTGTTGTTCGGATTCTGCCAACGCACGCACCATCACTTCCGGTGCAACAACTTCATGGGCAACCAAAATTTTTGCCAATCCGCCAAAATTGGTGGTCATAATTTTCCCCTAATTTTTTAACATACAAAGCGATATTTTACTGCAAAATGGTAAAATATGCTGTAATTTGTGGCAAGTTTTGTTCCATGTTTTTCAGATACATATTTTACCCTTGATAAATTTTCAAGTATAATAATTAGATCTTTGTGTTATTTAAGATTAAGAGAACGCCATGAATACCCCTTCTTATGTCATTGGCAACTGGAAGCTTAACCCCAGTACTTACCAAGCCGCCACCGAGTTGGCTGACGAATTATGCAGCGCTTTAGCACACACCAAACCTGACTGCGTGGTCGGCGTTTGTCCAAGTTTTGTACATCTGTCGGGCGTAAACGAGCGATTAGATAATGCCCTAATCGGCGTACAAGACATCTGCCAACACACCAACAGTACAGGTGCGTTCACAGGGGACGTATCGGCGCAGCAAGTGGCAGATTTGGGTGCGGTTTTTGCATTGGTAGGACATTCAGAAAGACGCAGTTACCACCAAGAAAGCGATGATGACTTGGCTGCTAAAATTCGCCATGCCTTTGATACAGGTTTGTCGGTGGTGTTTTGTATTGGCGAAAGCAGACAAATGTACGAAGCAGGCGAAACGCTTGCCATTTTGGAAACGCAGCTTGAACTGTTGGCGGACTTTGCCAAAGACATTGATACCACTGTTATGCCATCAGGTCTACCCAAACTTTTGGTGGCTTATGAACCCGTTTGGGCAATCGGCACGGGGCTAACCCCCACCACCACAGAAATTAATGACGTGCATAATTTTATCAGCGAAATTTTAAGCACGATGGAAATTTTTGCCCCCATCTTATACGGCGGCAGCGTCAATGACAAAAACGCCACAGAGATTGCCAATTTACCCATGGTCAATGGCGTGTTGGTGGGCGGCGCTTCCCTAAAAGCAGACAGCTTTATGACCATTGTCAAAAGCTTCAGTCAAAAATAATTTGAGAAAAATCTATGTTTACCTTCATTCTTGCCATTCATATCATTGTTGCCATCGCCTTGTCGGGTCTGATTTTGATTCAACATGGTAAAGGCGCAGACGCAGGCGCATCTTTTGGTTCGGGTGCTGCCGGTACGGTGTTTGGCGCTTCAGGCTCGGCAAACTTTTTGACCCGCACCACCGCAGTGCTTGCCACGATATTTTTTATCACTTCTTTGGCACTGGCTTGGCACGCCCAAGAACAAGCCAAAGATCAATTTCGCCTAAATGTGCCAACCACCACCAAAGCCCCTGCGCCCACCACGCCACCACCTGCACAATAAAAGCCAACAAAAAACCACTTGCATTAAGTGGTTTTTTTATGATGATCAAACATTAACCTTACAAAGGCTAATCAAACGGCGTTTTTGAGTCTATCGCACTTCACCATGCCCCAACACCACCCATTTTTGTGATGTCAAACCATGCAGTCCTACAGGGCCCCGAGCGTGGATTTTGTCGGTAGAAATGCCAATTTCCGCCCCCAACCCATATTCAAAGCCATCGGCAAAACGGCTAGAAGCATTCACCATCACGCTGGACGAGTCCACCGCTTGCAAAAAGTAATTGCTGTGAGCATAATCATTGGTAATAATCACATCGGTGTGATGACTGCCATAATGGTTGATGTGGGCGACGGCTTCTGTGATGTCCGAAACCACCTTAACCGCCAAAATTGGCGCCAGATATTCGGTGTACCAATCGTCTTCGGTAGCAAGACTTAAACTCAAAGTATCCACTTTGTCCACCAACAGATCCCACGACGTGGAACATAACCGAAAACTCATTTGGCTGTCTGCATTTTTGATGACACCCAACAGTGTCGGCAATGCAGTTTCGGCGATTTTTTGGTGGACAAGCAGCGTTTCCATGGTATTACAAGTACCATAACGAGAAGTTTTGGCATTGACCACGATACGGCACGCCATTTGTAGATCGGCGCTTTCGTCCACAAAGGTATGACAATTACCGTCCAAATGCTTGATGACGGGTACACGAGCATTGGCGCTGATACGCTCAATCAAGCCCTTACCGCCCCTAGGTACGATCACATCAACAAATTCGGTCATGGTGATGAGTTTATCCACAGCCGCTCTGTCCGTAGTGGCAAGCACTTGTACACAAAACTTGGGTAGCCCTGCCCGTGCCAGCCCTTCATGAATGCACTCTGCCAACGCTTGATTGGACAAAAACGCTTCACTACCCCCACGCAAAATGATGGCATTGCCCGATTTGATGGCAAGGCTTGCCGCTTCTAGCGTAACATTGGGGCGTGATTCATAAATCATACCAATAACCCCAAGTGGCACACGCATTTTACCCAATTGAATGCCGCTAGGACGATAACTCATATCACTGATTTCGCCGATGGGATCAGGCAGGGCAATGACATCTTGCAAAGACGCAATCATCGCCGTCAGTGTGCGCTCACTGATGGTTAAACGATCCAATAAAGCGCTTTGTACTTGATTGTCGTAGGCGGTGGCGACATCTTCACGATTGGCGGTTAAAATGTCCGCTTGACGTGCGATGATGGCTTCTTTGATATAAGACAGGGCTTGGTTTTTGGTGTTCGTATCTGCCACACGCAGCACATCGGACGCACGTTTTGCCTGCTCGCCGATTTGTGTCATATAAGTAGAAAGTTCGTCAGTCATAAAAATTTCCTTGTTGTTGCAAATTAGATTTTATCATCAAATCCTTATCAGTCCAAATAACTAATTTTAAGAATTAAAGCCCACATGGTCGCAGCCAATCTGCACAATAAGCAAACACTTTTAACCATCAAGGCACTGCCAAAATTTTGCTATTACACAAATCATCACTTTCAAAATAAGTCATGTCGCCTGCGGTACGCTGTGGAATGGGAAACAAACGCACGGTCAAGGGCTTTTGCAGACGAAACGCCATCGTTCCCGTATCCCGCATTAAGGCGGCGATTTTTTCTACAGAAGTCTCATGGGGAATGGGCACGGTATCTAGCCCAATGCCACAAACGGCGCTATAAGTCAGCAAAGCACGAATGTCGTATTGTTCTTGATTTGCCCCTTCTGCCAGCCCCACATCTTCCACAACGGCAAGCATGAGCCCAGAAAACCCAACCAAAGGCACATTTTTGATGGATTTAAAGACTTTGGTTAATAACGCCGAAATCTCTATCGTACCCGACGCTCCAAAATAAGGCACACCCATCAACTGATAAACTTCAGTCATGGACGCACAGTTTTTTGATGGGGCGGCAGAGCTGTCAATGCCTGCAAATTTAAAATTCCCCGACAGCGTTACGGTATTAAGCGCCGATAAAATTTCATCAACGTGGTATTGCAGCGCCTGTGATAATGCTTGATGACAGTCATTCAAATAAGATTGATGGTGGGTTTTGGGTAGGGATTTTAGGACAGACACCAATAAATCGGGGGTTTCTAGCCCAATCACAAAACTGTCAGGCAAAGCACTTAAATGATATGCCGCCGGAAAATACGGAATAAAGGGCTGACAATTAAAATTCACCGTAAAATTAAAATTACCTTCGCCCCTTGGGGTAGTATCGGCAATGATTTTAATGGCAGTGGCAGATTGGGTGATTAATTCATTATCCAAAATGCCGTTATCATCTAATGAAACATTAACGCAGGCATTACAAATATCGCCATATTCGGCAATTAATTCTGGTAATAAGGCAATTTCATGAGCGGTTTTTGCTTCACCGATGGCAAAACGAATGCGCAGACCTGTTTGATTTAATTGGTTTAATAATTGTTTTAGATATGCCAAATCTGCTTTGGCGGTTTGGCTGTTGGTTGTGTCCAAATATTCACCAAAAGGATTGGTAACAATACGAATGGATTGAATGACATACGATTTTTGTTGTATGGCGGACACCAATAATTCAAATTCTTGTTTGGCACTGTTTAGGCGGCTTTCCCAAGTATGGCGATCTTTATTTAAAGACAAAAATAAAGTAATGGTACGAACTTTACACAAAGAAGTGTCTTGATAATGCATGAATGCTCCAATCATGAATACGGCATTTATTTATATCATGTTCTTTTGTGATTTTCTAGCATTAAATAAATTAATAAGAAATCTAAACATATATCAATTTTTTATTTAATAAACTTTTTAATATTTCTTGAATGCCCGTAGTGTCCAAAACCGATTTGGCACGAGTACACGCCACATACAAAAGACGCAGCTCTTCTGGGGAAATTTTGATACTGTGTCGGCTTGCGTCATAAAAAAAGTCATCATCAATACACACTCGCCCCCATTCTAACCCTTTGGATTTGTGGGCGGTGGACACCATATAATCGGCAAATTTGGCATCTACCAAATGATTGATGGCTTTGATGATGGTGGCGGTGCCGTATTCGTCTATCAGTTTTACCCAAGATTTGAGCTCTTGACCCACTTTGGTTTCGCTAAATTCTTGCACTTCTTTCCAACTGGTAAAATAAGCAAGTTCTGGCACGCCTGTGGCTGACCTGCCCACCATCAAATTATTCGCCCCCTGACAAAACCGCAAAATGCGCCCACTGTCCGCTTGTAGCGCCACTTTGTAGCCAAGCTGTTGCCCTGCCAAAAGCTTACCGATGGCATTGGCGTTGGTGCGACACAAAATCACATCAATCTCCCCAACGGGCAAAGGGGCAACTTTGGACGATCTGCTTAAATCTCCCCTTAGGGGTACGGTTTCTTGTAATGCTTTTAAAAAAACGTTTGCCACGTCTGCCACATCTTGTCCAAAACGAAATGACTGTGTCAGCAGCGTCTGTGGGTATGGCAAGCGTTTCATGGCATTGACTGCCCCACGCCATTCATAAATCTGCTGATGGGGATCGCCCACATAAATGGTTTGGACTGGCTGCTTGATGAGCGCCCCCATCATGAGCGGATCGGCATCTTGGGCTTCATCAAACAAAATAAAATCGGCAGGAATGATGGGATTTGACAGCGTCCACAATTTTAAATAAATGTCATGGCTAATGCCTTGTTGGTGTCTGGGATCGATGGCTTGCTGCCAAAGATGCTCCAAAGCAGGATATAACATCTCTTGCAAGGTGGCACGGTCAGCGTCATTTATCCAGCTTGGGGGCGTGATGTGGCGGGGCGCTGGGTATTCGCTGGACGTTTTACAAAAGTTATTTAAGCCTTCACTGATCCAAAGGGCAAGATGAAAAGGATACAGCGTGGTGGTACGCCTTGATCCTTGGTCAAAGGTGCGCTCTACGGTCAAAGTTGGTAGCTTAAATTCACTGGCAAGCAAAGCAGGTGTCAGGCGTGGCAAACTGACTTTGGCGGTGATGGCTCTGTCCACATGACGATACGCCAATGAATGAAAAGTTTGGCACTTGACGTGGGCGGGAAATTTGCCTTGGGCTTCGGTGGCAATCGATCTATTAAACGCCAAATATAGCCCTTTTCCAGACAAATGCTCACTGATCAAGGTCAGCGTGGTGGTTTTACCTGCCCCTGCGTATGCCATGATTTTAAAGGAATCGCCCTGCTTTGCCATCTGTAGGGCACTTGCTTGTTCTTCGGTGGGTGTGGATTTGTCGGTCATAACACTGATGTAAAATGTATAATGATAACAAAAAAAACCGCCCAAATGGACGGTTTTGGGGTTTTTGTGATACTCACAAAGAAACTTGCGAATTAAACTTCATCAAACGTTCATAACGCTGATCGAGTAGCTCTTTTTCGCCAAGCATTTCAAGTTCATCAAGCTGGGCGCTCAAAAGTGCTTTTAGGGCAGTCATCACAAGCTCTGGCTCTTCGTGCGCCCCTTTGCCTTCGTCAATCACTTCATCAATCAACCCAAGCTCGTGCAAATTTTTTGCGTCCAGTTTTAGGGCTTGTGATGCTTCGGGGGCTTTTTCGGCGGTACGCCACAAAATAGACGCACAGCCTTCGGGACTGATGACCGAATAAATGCTGTTTTGTAGCATATTGACCTTGTCTGCCACCCCAATCGCCAAAGCACCGCCCGATCCACCTTCACCGATAACCGTAGCAATGACGGGAGTTTTTAGGCTGCTAAACACGGCAATGGATTTGGCGATGGCTTCGGCTTGTCCACGCTCTTCTGCACCCACCCCCGGATACGCCCCTTGGGTGTCAATAAAAGTCAAAACTGGCAAATTAAAACGCTCTGCCATCTGTACCAAACGAATGATTTTGCGGTAGCCTTCGGGGTTTGCCATGCCAAAATTATGGGCAATGCGCTCACGGGTAGAGCGTCCACGGTGCTGACCCACAACCATCACAGGCTTACCATTAAAACGTGCAAGCCCACCCAAAATCGCCCGATCGTCCGCAAAAGCTCGATCGCCATGCAATTCATCAAATTCCGTAAACAACGCTTCTACATAATCCAAAAACAAAGGACGCTTGGCATGACGAGCCAGTTGTACACTTTCCCAAACTGTATTCATAGGTCTTTCTCTAAACAAACAAATGTAAACTTACTAAGTTTATCATATTTTTAAGGGGGTGTATAATTTTTTTGTCTGGCGACTATTTGCCTAGCGACTAATTGACGCTTAACTTTACGCCCCATTTGGCAAATTGAACGATGTCTGCCGTCAGTTGTGAAACGATTAATTCTCTGTGCAAGCCTTCGCCCACCACCACGTGCCAATTATCGGGGCTGCTGACCAACAAACTGATCGGTGCAGATTTGATGGTGCGTCCTTGGTTGGCTGCCACCGCCAAACGCAAAATCAAGCACAAATACAAAAGCTTACGTCCGCCCAAGTTTTCAATCACCGCCACGCTTTCGCTTTTGAGTTTGCGTCTGTGGTGTAAAGCAATTTGCGCCATGCTCGCCTGCCCAATTTGCGCAAAACCTGCAATGTCCGAAAATTCCAACAAATACGCACTGTGTCTTTGGTAGTTACTGTGCCCCACCGCCAAGCCAATTTCGTGCAAATTGGACGCTCGGCGTAACAAATCTCTGTCTTCATCGCTAAATGCCAACGTTTCTTTGACATCATCAAACAATCTGGCGCAAGTACTCATCACCCGACCGGCTTGTTTATAATCCACCGAATACCGCTGCACCAATGCCGACACACTGCGATCTCGCACGTCTTCATGATTTAGTCTGCCAAGCATATCATACATCACCCCTTCACGCAGAGCCCCATCACTGTAGCCAAGCTCTTCAATTTCCAAAGTTTCCATGATGGCATACAGCTCGGCAAGCCCTGCAGGAAACACCGCTTGGCGATGGGCTTTGACACCATCAAAGGTGATGTTATCCACATGACCCAGTTTGATCAGTTGTTTTTTGAGTTTTGCCATGCCTGACAAAGTGATGTACTCGCCTGCATAATCCATCTCTTGCAGCACCAAACGCACCGCTTTGGCAGTTCCACTAGACGCAATGGCATTATCCCAGCCGACTTTTTTGTAGCGTTTGGTGATGGTCATCAAGGTGGCACGGGTGGCGTTGATGGCTTTTTCAAAGGCTTCTTCGGTGATTTTACCGTCGGCAAAAAACTTTTTGGTAAAAGACACACAGCCCATTTGCAAGCTTTCCATTTCAATGGGTTCAAAACCTTGTCCGATGATAAACTCGGTAGAGCCACCCCCAATATCAATCACCAATCGCTTATCGGTACTGGCATTAGAATGCGACACCCCCAAATAAATCAAACGTGCTTCTTCACGTCCCGAGATGATTTCAATAGGCTTGGGCAGCAGTACATTGGCACGCTTGATGAACGCTTCGGCATTGACCGCTTTACGCAGTGCGTTGGTCGCCACGATACGCAAACGCTCAGGCTTGATCTCGCCAACGTGCTGCGCAAAACGTCTTAAACAGTCAATCCCCCGTTGCATGGCTTCTTCAGAAAGTACGTTGTCTTCGTCCAATCCTGCGGCAAGCTGTACTTTTTCGGAAATGCTGGCGACTTTACGCACTTCACCATGATCAAGACGAGCAATGGCAAGGTGAAAGCTGTTTGATCCCAAATCTATCGCCCCCAAAAGTTCATCACGGCTTAAATTGGCATCGTGCAGTGATTTGGCGATTTGTTCGTGGCGAGCGGTTGTATCTACAAATACGGGTTTCATAAGTTATCCAAGATGTTTAAAATTCGTCTATTGTAATAGAGCAATGACTTTCGCCCAAGCGATTTTCATAAAGATTTTTGTTATCGTGCTGTAAACTGATGTTTATTTGTCCACAAGCCCCAACCGTTTTAGTCGCTGATTGCCAATCGCTGCCGACAAATCAGGTGGCAAAGGCGCAATGAACATTTGGGGGCGATTGGGGTATTGTGCTGATTTTGGCAGTGATAGCCGATAAGCGTGCAAACACAGTCTTTTGATGCCAGACGGACTGCTGTGCATTTGGTACTTGTCATCGCCAAGCAGTGCATGACCCAAACTGGACAAATGTACACGGATTTGATGGGTACGACCTGTCAGGGGGCTTGCTTGTACCAAACTGACTCTTTGACCGTCCAAAACAAAGGTATCAAGTAGCACAATGTTGGTTTGACTGGGTTTGCCTTGGGTGTCCACCTTTACCCGTCTTTCGCCACTGGCTAATGCGTATTTTAAAAGTGGTTTATCAATCAATGACAAATCCGCAGGCAACGCCCCCCAAGTCAGGCACAAATACTCTTTTTGTATGTTTTTTTCCCGAAAATGCTCTTGCAGTTCTTTTAGGGCACTGCGTTTTTTGGCGATGAGTAGTAGCCCTGACGTGTCTTTATCAATGCGGTGTATCAGTTCCAGATATTTTTTATCCATCGCCACTCGCAGCGCTTCAATCACCCCAAAGCTCTCGCCCGAACCGCCGTGTACCGCCATGCCGTAGGGCTTATTTAGGACAATCAAGCCATCGTCTTCGTACAGCACCCTACTTAGCAATCCTTTGGCAAATTCATCGGACACCACAGGGTCGGCTTTGGCGCTAAGACGAATGGGCGCAACACGCACCACATCACCAGCATACACCCTATCAAACGCCTTACAGCGCTTGCCATTGATACGCACTTCGTCCGAGCGAATGAGCTTATACAGGTGCGAACGTGGCAGCCCTTTTAGGCGAGCCAACAAAAAGTTATCAATGCGCTGTCCGTCTTGATTGGCGGTAACGCTTAGATAATTGACCTGAGAAAAATCCACGATGTCATCATCGGCGCTTTGGCTTGGGCGGTGGTTTGGTTTGGGCTGGCTTGGCTGATTTGGGCTTGGGCGAGATGGTTTGGTGGTTTTGGCAGATTTGCGGCGAGCGCTGTGAAAATTTTTCATATTTTTGTAGGAAAATGGCAAAATATTTGCTATAGTTTAGCACGTTGCTGTAAAAAGTTATAATGGATAATATCAACGTACAGACGTTCACTTATCTTGTTATTGCCACCCAAACTTAACTGGCAAAACATTAACAGCTACAAGTGGGCTTGCCCAAACTGTCAGCAACAACGAACCGATTTTTAAATATTTTACATTAGACATCATTGATGATATTGGTCGCTGACAAATAAATATGGTAGGCGACCCAAAGATTTGTAAGCCACTGGTGCAAAAGCACAAGACAGACACTGCTTTTGTTGGACAAACTTTAGTTGGCAAAACTGGTGCAAGCAGTTTATTGGTAGTTATTTTATTTTTCCGTGCCCCGACGTTATTTAAATTGGGCATTGGCTTTGTATTGGGGCAAATGTGTTCCCCATTTGATTAATTTTTAATCAATTTTACCTTGTGATGTGTATTTTAATTGTATCCCAACCATACACCCAAGCCGTCCTGTTTATGGACTACCCAAAAGCCTAGACACGTTTAACCACAACAAAAGTCGGTCAAAGACCACTTTACTACCCAAATCCTATCATTTTGATGTCGCCAAAGCAGGGCATGACCCTTAAGGAACATCATGAAACGCATTCTTATCAACGCCACTCATAACGAAGAAATTCGTGTCGCTTTGTGCAAAGATAACCATTTGTATGATTTTGACTTAGAAAATCGTACCCGTGAACAAAAAAAAGCCAACATTTATAAAGGACACATCACCCGCATTGAGCCGTCCTTGGAAGCGGTATTTGTAGAATATGGCTCGGTGCGTCAGGGCTTTTTGCCTTTGCGTGAAATCGCCCCCGAATACCTAAAAGGCAACGTCCACGAAGACAACATTCGTCAGCTACTCAAAGAAGGCGATGAAGTCATCGTTCAAGTAGAAAAAGAAGAACGTGGCAACAAAGGGGCGGCACTTTCTACTTATATTTCATTGGCGGGTCGCTATTTGGTATTAATGCCCAACAACGCCAAAGCAGGTGGTATCAGTCGCCAAATCAGTGGTAAAGTGCGTGATGAAATGAAACAAATCATCGCCAGTTTGTCCGTACCCCGTGGCATGAGCGTGATTGTGCGCACCGCAGGACTGGGCAAAGGCTATGACGACCTACAAAACGATCTCAATCACCTGCTTGACATTTGGGCATCTATCCTAGACCAAAGCAAAAACCGCCCCAGTCCTTGCCTTGTTCACCAAGAAGCCGGTGTGGTAACTCGTGCGGTGCGTGATTATTTGCGTGATGACATCGGCGAAGTATGGATTGACAGCGAAAACGCCTATAACGAAGCGGCAAATTTTATTGCGGCGGTCATGCCCACGCAAATGAACAAATTGCGTAAATACACCGAATACGAGCCTTTGTTTGCCCGTTTTGGGGTGGAACGTCAAATTGAAAGTGCTTATCAACGTGAAGTGCGCCTGCCTTCTGGCGGCTCTATTGTCATTGACCAAACCGAAGCGTTGGTTTCTATTGACATCAACTCATCAAAATCCACCAAAGGCTCAGACGTTGCCGAAACCGCTTATCACACCAATTTAGAAGCCGCCGACGAAATCGCTCGCCAACTGCGTTTGCGTGATATGGGCGGACTGATTGTCATTGATTTTATTGACATGAACGACCCCCGCCACCAAAAAGACGTAGAAAAACGCCTGATTGACGCCACCCGTTATGACCGTGCCAGAGTGCAATTTGCCGAAATTTCCAAATTTGGTCTGATGGAAATGAGTCGCCAACGCCTACGCCCTAGCCTAGAAGAATCCACAGGTTACATCTGTCCACGCTGTCATGGCAACGGCATGATCCGAGATCTGCGCTCGCTTGCTTTATCCATCATGCGCCAAATTGAGCAAATCGCCCTAAAAGAACGCACTGGCGAAATCCAAGCCGAAGTACCCACCGAAATTGCCGCCTTTTTGCTGAATGAAAAACGTGAAAGCTTGGTTTATCTAGAGCAAGACAGTGGCGCACGCATCACCATTTTGCCACACGCCCATTTAGAAAGCCCCAATTTTAGCCTACATTTCAACCCAGATGGCTTTGCACCATCTAGCTATGAACGCATTGCCGATGCCGAAGAAAAAGACACCATAGACAGGGGTTACGACACCAATTGGCACACCAAAACCGACGAACCAAGCCAAGGCAGTAGCCGCTGGCAAAAAGCAGCATCTAGTAGCGAAACCCAAAACAGCAAGCCTGAAAAACCCCAACAAGACAAACAGCCACAAGTCCCCACCCAAGCGGTCGCATGGCTGTCCAATTTATTTGCCCCCAAACCCCAAGCACGCCTAGCCAGTAGCCTAAATAACGCCGACGCTGCCGCTGCCATTGAAAGTATCGTCAACGGCGGAGCGGTCAGCCTTGGAGCGTTTGGCAGTGTCGCCCTACCCACCGTCAGCGAGCCACAAGTTGCCAAAGAAGAACGTCAAGCACGCAACGATGACGAACGTAAAGCCCGTAGCAAAAAACCCACCGTCAAACGTGAAGCCAAAGACGAAACCCCCAAAGAAACCCCAAAAGTCAGCAAAAAAGAAGAAAAAAGCGAATATCCCAAACGTGAAGCCGGTTCACAGCGTCCACCCCGTGGCGAAGTCGTCCGTCAAGAAACCCTAAAACCCAAAACCGAAAACAAAACCCAAAAAACGGACAGCAAACCCGACAGCAGACCTGAAAAAACAGACAAAAAAGACACGGTCAAGCCACGTCCCCAAAAGTCCACCACCGCAAAAAGTGATGACCCAAAAGGCGATAACATCGTATTGCACGTCAGCACCATCACGCCAGTGGTTGTCCCATCAGAAACGATACATTTATCGCTTGATGGCAGCAAACCCAAAAAACTTGTGGCAGACACTGACAGCGAAAGCCCTAAGCAACAAAGCCTTGATGTGGCGACAGAGCACACGCCCCAATCAGAGCCTGCGGTAGCCCAAGACACCCCAACAAACGAAGTGTCAAAGCCGCCACAAGTCAGTGAGCCTAGCACAGTCCAAGAAACGACCACCCAAGAGACGGTAGCGCCTGTTTTGGCTGACGTACAGACCGACCAGCCACAAAGCAAAGTTTCTTTGCCAGAGCCTGCCCAACCTGCGACAGATGTCAGCACAGACAGCGCCGTCATCGCCCTTGCCAAAGCCACAAACCGTGCAACAAACGACCCACGAGTGGTGTACGAAGCCACAAAACAGCCCGCCATTACTCTAAGTGGTAGCGCAGGGGCATTTGTCAAAGCGGTACTGGGCGAGCGTGCCACAGGGCAATTTGTCAATGACTTTATCAGCGCCTTGGCGCAAAACAGCAAGCCAGCCACTGTGTTTGACTTTGCCAACTATGGCTATGCCCCGCTCAGCGCCGATTATGTCAGTGGCTTTATGACAGCCATTAGCCCTGTTGGTCAATACACCGCCGCCCAAGGCAAAACTGCGGTAACACCAAGCCCCATCGGTCAGCGTGCCAAAAATGACCCCCGTGGACAGCACCCTGCGTTTGTTGCTTTGACCGCCCAAAAAGAGTCAGAGCCTAGCACTGATTTGCTCGCCCAGTCATCTGACACTGACGCATTACTGCCTGATGTTGTAACGTCTGACATGACAAGTGCGGCAGATACGGTAGCCGACACTGTCAGCGCCACAGACACTACCGCAGCCGCCGAAACTCCACCTTCGGATACCTTGTCGCAAACCCAAGACACAGCCATCAAAGAAGAAAAAGACGCTTTGGCGGTAGCCCTGCCCGATGTTTCGCCTGCCCCCATTACCGCAGTCGCAGAAGTCACCCCATCGGCAGAAAACGCCCAAGCGGACAATGCGCAGGACGTGCCAGAAGTTTTTGCCGAGCCTGCCCAGCCTGTAGAAGCTTCTGACGCACAAGGCGAGCAAACAGATGACAAAACGCCAAACGTGGACAGCGTAGTCGCCGAAGAACCAAGCGGCAGCGCCAAAGACGATGACAGCAAGAAAAAATCCGCCAGTAGCTACAAAGACATGATTGAAAGTGTGTCAGGGCAGTTACTACAACCGATGGGTATTTTGAATTTGGTGGCAACCCCCAAAAAACCCAAAGCCCCAAAAGCCAAAACCATCAGTAAATCGCCCATGCGCAAAACGTCCAAAGCGGCACAAAAAGCCCAAGTGGTCAAACGCAAATCCAGCGATACCGACGACTCTGGCGACACCAGCGCCTAAAACGATTACCCCGATGACCAACGTTGTCGGGGTATTTTTTAAATGGTTTTTGGGCGATTGAGTGTTTGATGATGGCGCATTTGGTCAATCTCTCATGGCTTAAGCACTGATGGTACAGGCAGTGAGTGGGTTTGGCGTTATTTATCATAAGCCCACTTACCACAATAGCTTAAGCCACACTAAAGATTCAAGTGGTATCATGTCTTTTATTTACTTGGTAGTGTTTTATGACATACAGCATTCACAGTGAACCCCACCTAAGCCATCGCAGTAATTGGCTGCGTGCCAGTGTTTTGGGTGCTAATGACGGGCTGATTTCTACCGCCAGTTTGATGACGGGCATGGCGTTTGCACAGCCCAGTTTTCAGACTTTGTTATTGACGGGGATTTCGGCGTTGGTTGGTGGAGCGATTTCTATGGCGGCGGGCGAATATGTGTCCGTGTCCAGTCAGTCCGACACCGAAAAAGCCGATTTATTGATTGAGCAACGAGAACTGGCAGCCAATCCCCAAAACGAACTGGAAGAACTGACAGAAATTTACCGCCAACGTGGGCTAGATGATGACTTGGCAAAAGAAGTCGCCACCGCCCTAACAAAACATAATGCCCTAGATGCGCATTTGCGTGATGAAATTGGCATTAGCCAAACCACCGCCGCCAACCCCCTACAAGCAGCACTAGCGTCGGCGGCAGCATTTGCCACAGGAGCCATCATTCCCATCTTGGTGGCGTTATGCGCCCCAAAAAACGCCTTATTGCCTGCGCTGATAGTTTCTACTTTGGCAGGGCTTGCAACGCTTGGGTTTGTGTCTGCCAAATTGGGCGGGGCACGTCCTTTGCCTGCGGTCATGCGTGTGGTCATTTGGGGCATGATTGCTCTTGGGGTTACAGGACTGATTGGCAAGTTGGCAGGGGTAAGCATTTAACAACCAAGACAGCCCTGACCAGTGGTGGGTTTACATCAAACTCATCACTCAAAGTTTTGCTAGCTTTCAACAGCCGAATTCAACATTTAAAGTACCACCATTTTTAAGCCACAAAGTTTTAACCAGTCAAATTTCCCACATTTTAATCCCCCAAAAACTTATCCACCCCCATTAAGACTGCCTTAAGTTAAGTATGTTTTAATACCCCCAATGAAACATTTTGGGTAAGTCAGTTTTAAGTCTGCCCAGATGAATGTTGTGATTCTTGATAAATCTATTGGGGGAAATTCATGCAAACCATCAAAACACCAACCGTCAAAGTGTGGGACATCGCCGTGCGTCTGTGTCATTGGGGCTTGGCTTTATGTATCTTGGCAAATCTAACCTTTGTTGAAGAAGGAGATGACATTCATCAATATATCGGGTATAGTGCAGTAGGTATCGTGGCATTTCGCTTTATTTGGGGTTTTGTCGGCACTCGTTACGCCCGTTTTAGCGATTTTTTCCCCACACCAAAACGCCTAATCACGCACAGCAAACAGCTCATTAATCGCCAAGCCGACACCCACCTTGGACACAATCCCTTTGGGGCGTTGATGATGTTTGCTTTGTGGTCGGTGGTGATTGGTTTGGGGGTAACGGGCTATTTGATGGGCACTGAACAGTTTTGGGGCGATGAGCGTCTGGAAGAAATACACGAATTGCTTGCCAACAGCCTAATTCCCTTGATTGCACTGCACGTCATTTCAGCCGTCGCCATGTCCTTTATCAGCAAAAACAACCTAATCGCTGCGATGATCACAGGCAACAAAAAATTGCCAAACGACCACGCACAATCTTGAGTGTATCATGCGCATTTTACTCATTGAAGACGACAGCCAAATCGGCGATGGCTTATATCATGGACTAACCAAACATGGCTTTGTGGTGGATTGGTTTACCCAAGGCAGCCACGGCAAGGACGCTTTGGGGCTTGCCCCTTATGATGCGGTGGTGCTGGACTTGGGACTGCCACAAATAGACGGTTTAAGCATACTCAAACAGTGGCGACAAGAAGGCAAGGACACGCCCGTGCTGATTTTGACCGCTCGTGATGCCTTGCCTGACAGACTGGCGGGGCTACATGGTGGCGCTGATGATTATCTGTGTAAGCCTTTTGCTTTGGACGAAGTGGCAGCACGCCTGCTTGCTTTGGTACGCCGCAGCAAAGGACACACCAGCGCCCAATTAACTTATGGTAATTTGTCCATAGATAGCAGCGCCAAAACCGCCAGTTTGCACCAAATGCCCCTGACATTGACACAACGAGAATTTTTATTATTAGAATTGTTGCTACTACAGCCAACCCACATTTTAAGCCGTGCCCAAATTGAAGACAAATTATACAGCTGGGATCAAGAAGTAGAAAGCAACGCCGTAGAAGTACACATTCACAATTTACGCAAAAAAATCGGCAAAAACTTTATCCTAACCAAACGTGGACTGGGCTATCAGTTGGGGGAAAAGCCTTGAAGTTCGCCAAACTGTCGCCCACCGACAGCATCAAAAAACGCTTATCACTGTATTTGGGTGGTGGGCTTTTGGGGCTTTGGCTGTTGACGGCACTGGCAAACATCGCTGCCACCACCCACGAAATCAACGAAATGGCAGACAGCCAAATGGCGAAGTTTGCCAGCAGTTTACAGTATGTGGCGCAATACCACCAAGGGCAATTACTACAAACCGATCTTGATGCGCTACTGCCCCATAACAAAGGCTCTGCCAAAGACGAACACAGCCGCTTTGCCGTTTGGGACGCAAAGGGCAAGCTGTTGATGACCGACGATCACGGCATACACATTCCCTTTGAGCGCATTTCAGGATTTGACAACGAAGGCTCTTTGTTGCAAGGCGACAGTTGGCGTTATGTGTATCTTTATAACCCCAACAACGGTCAAACGGTGGCGGTCGGTCAAAGTTTGTGGGAACGGTTTTCCATCATCATAAATACACTGTGGATACAGTTTAGTTTGACGCTACTGATGGTGCCTGTGTTATTGTGGCTTGTTGCGTATGGCATTCGTCAAGGCTTAAGCCCTTTGGTGCAACTGACTGATGATTTGTCCCAAAAAGACAGCCATCATTTACAAGCCGTCAGCGAAAATGTGCCCGAAGAAATGCTGCCTGTGGTAAGGGCGCTCAATGAACTGCTACAACGCCTAGAAAGCGCCATGGACAGAGAGCGGCGCTTTGTTGCTGACGCTGCCCACGAACTGCGTAGCCCACTGGCGGCGCTTAAGGTACAAACCGACGTGCTTGCCATGAGCGAAGACGACGAGCAGCAACAGCACCATCTCAGCAACATCAAAGCCAGCATTGAGCGTGCCAGTCGCCTGACCGAGCAGCTTTTGGTATTGTCTCGCTTAGACCCCATGCAAGCGCTGCCTGACACCCAAGTCATTGATTGGCAAAGCCTATGTCAGCAAGTGTTACAAAGCATCAACCTTGCCGCACGAGAAAAGCACATCAAATTAAAACTGGCGTATTTGTGCTCACCTAGTGATGTACTACCTTTGCAGGGCAATGCACTGCTTTTGGAGCTTTTGCTGCGCAATTTACTCGATAACGCCATTCGTTACAGCCCGCCACACACCCAAGTTACCTTGACGCTGGATTTGCAGATGGTGCAAGTTTGTGATGAAGGCACAGGCATTGATAAGACGCATTTGCCCTTTATCAAAGAGCGTTTTTATCGCCCCGCAGGACAAAAAGTTGCTGGCAGTGGATTGGGGCTTTCTATTGTTGAAAGCATTGCCGCTTTGCACGGTTTGGCATTGACGCTGACCAATCAGCCCCAAGGTGGATTATGCGTTCGTTTAACACCAAAATCCCAAACTTAAACTAAGCGTCAGGCAGTCTTGCCATCCACACACTGGTCGCCAAACAAATGACACTGACCACGCCTGCCACCCAAAGTTTTTCACTGGGCAATTTATAAAAAAGCAGTACGCTAGACGCACACATCATGCCCCACGCCATGTATTTGGCAAAGCGTGGCATGGCACGGCGCTCTTGCCAGTCTGTCAGCATTTTACCAAACAGTTTATGGCGCATAAGCCACCCATAAAACCGCCGAGAACTCCTTGCCCAACAATACCCTGCAAGCAAAACAAACACCGTGGTTGGCAAACCAGGGGTAACCACACCAAGCGCCCCAAACCCCATAAACACAAAACCCATCACAAAAAACAGCCAACGTGCCATGACGTTTTTATGGACGATGTCTTGATAGTCATCATCTTGTAAATCGGGGTCATGGTTTGGGTTTGGCGGTGTGGGCATGAGTTTTACTGACTGCATTAATCAACGATTGTACTTTAATGTCGTCCTTGGTGTGCTTGATAAACGACGCTCTGTAGCAAAAGTATGACAAAAATACCATAAAAGATCAACGTTGTAAATAAAAATGATTATTATTCTGTTTACAAAAACGCAAAAATCAAGTATGTTATAGCTTTCTACAACTCATAATAGGTGAATTTATGACTAATCCTACCCTAACCGAAACCCTAAAAGAGCTGTCTCGTGATACTCACGACAGTGTGGATAATCTTGTGATGAGCAGTCAGCCCTTTGCCAGTCATGACAATTATCGCAAATTTTTACAAGCACAATATGAGTTTCATCGCACTGTCAATCCCATTTATCATAACGAAAAACTTGCTGCTAAGTTTGCAGACTTGGCACAATTAAGCCGCCTAGAAAGCCTAAAAAGCGACATGAAAGATTTGGGCGTTGAACCTTTTGCCAACATCATAGAAAGCCCCACATTCAGCGACGCCGAAGCCATTGGCTGGCTGTACTGCGTGGAAGGCTCAAACGTTGGCGCTGCCATTTTATACAAAGAAGCTGGCAAAATTGACCTAAGTGATGAATTTGGCGCAAAACATCTGTCCGCCCACACTGATGGACGCATGGCGCACTGGCGTGATACCAAAAGCAAAATTGACGCCCTGCCCTTGTCAGACGCTGACCGCCAAGCTGCCATCAAAGGCGTACAAGACGCTTTTGCTTATTATAAACGTGTGGTGCGTCAGATTTTTGGCGAAGCTTAATCTTATCAAACCAAGTTTTTGCTTGGTTTTTTGACCCAATAAAAAACCGCTCTATGTATCACTCATAGAACGGTTTTATCATTAAGACATCACCAAAACTTTTTAAGCTTTAATGCCTTTCATCGTCAGTTTGATACGTCCACGATTGTCAATGTCTTGGACTTGCACTTTGACGACTTGCCCTTCTTTTAGGTAATCGCTGACGTTTTCTACACGCTCTTCAGAAATTTGGCTGATGTGCACCAGTCCGTCAGTACCTGGCAAAATGGTTACAAACGCCCCAAATTCTACAATGCGTGCCACCGTGCCTTCATAAACGGCGCCCACTTCCACTTCGGCGGTGATGGCTTCAATTTGAGCGATGGCGGCACGGGTTGATGCCTTAGACACCCCAAAAATACGAATGGTGCCATTGTCTTCAATATCAATGGTTGCGCCTGTGTCTTCGGTGATTTGGCGAATGGTTGCACCACCTTTACCAATCACATCACGAATTTTTTCAGGATTGATTTCAAGCGTGGCATAATTGGGGGCATGGGCGTTGATTTCGGTGCGGCTGCTTGAAATCACTTCATTCATGGCATTTAAAATATGAATGCGACCTGCATGGGCTTGTTTTAGGGCTTGCTCCATGATCTCTGGGGTAATGCCTTCAATCTTGATGTCCATTTGTAACGCCGTAATACCCGCAGACGTACCCGCCACTTTAAAGTCCATGTCGCCAAGATGATCTTCATCACCCAAAATGTCCGACAGCACCGCAAAACGATCGCCTTCTTTGACCAAACCCATGGCGATACCTGCCACAGGCGCTTTTAGGGGGACACCTGCGTCCATCAAAGAAAGGCTTGCCCCACACACCGACGCCATGGACGATGAACCATTGGATTCGGTGATGTCTGACACCACACGAATGGTGTACGGGAAACGATCCACAGATGGCAACATGGCTTGTACGCCACGACGGGCAAGGCGACCATGACCGATTTCACGGCGTTTAGGGCCCCCTTCACGACCTGTCTCACCCACAGAATAATGGGGGAAATTATAATGCAGCATAAAGCTGTCTTGTTTGGTGCCTGCCAAAGTGTCCACCAAATTGACATCACGGGTCGTACCAAGTGTGGTCGTTACCAAAGCTTGGGTTTCGCCACGAGTAAACAGTGCCGAACCGTGTGTATAAGGCAATACCCCCACTTGAATGTCCAAGGCACGCACGGTCTCTAGATCACGCCCATCAATACGGGGCTTGCCTGACAGGATATTATCACGCACGGTACGGTATTTTAAAAGTTCAAACAGCTCTTTGACTTGGGCGACGTTTTGTGCATGGTCTTCAGCCGTTTCATCACCTGCCAACGCCAACGCTTCGGTTTCTAGCTCTGCCAATCGTGCATAGCGGTCTTGTTTGACGGTGATGGTATAAGCTTCGCTGACTTTGTCGGTAAATTGGGCTTTTAGCTGCTCGTTAAGTGCTTCGTTAATGCTTGGGGCGACAAATTCTTGTTTGGCATTGCCTACCGCTTGGGCAAAGGCGTTGATGTTGTCAATCACTACTTGCTGCTGACCATGACCGTACAACACCGCACCAAGCATTTGATCTTCGGACAATTCTTGGGCTTCGGATTCCACCATCAACACAGCCGATTTTGTGCCTGCCACCACCAAATCAAGGGCGCTTTGTTTCATTTGTGCCAGTGTTGGGTTTAACACATACTCACCACCAATAAAGCCCACACGAGCGGCACCGATAGGACCATTAAATGGTGCAGGAGAAATGGCAAGGGCAGCCGATGTACCAATCATCGCCGCAATGTCAGCGTCTTGGGTTTTGTCTGATGAAATCACGGTGGCGGTGATTTGGATTTCGTTATAATAGCCTTCAGGGAACAAGGGGCGAATGGGGCGGTCAATCAAACGAGAAGTCAAGGTTTCAAATTCACTGGCACGTCCTTCACGCTTGCCATAGCCCCCCGGAATTTTGCCCGATGCGTACATTTTTTCTTGGTAATTGACGGTCAAAGGAAAAAAGTCTTGACCTGCCACCGCTTCGGGGCGTACCACCACCGCAACCAGTACCGATACACCACCCATGTGTACAAGCACGCTGTTGGCTTGGCGAGCGATACGACCTGTTTCTAAAACAACTTGTTCATTACCATATTGAAATTCTTGACGAACAACATTAAACATAAAATTTTCCTATATAAAAATGGTTTAGGGAACATTTGGGTTGTTTAAAGCCCTAAGTAATGAATTTACAAAAACTCATTGCTTAGAGTTCTAAACACTCACCCCAATTATCCCATATCACAAACAACAAAAACGGCACACGAGAACGCACACCGTTTTTGCATATCCAAGAACCGCCAGTTAGCGACGCAGACCCAAAGAACCGATAAGGTCGGTATAACGAGCCAAATCTTTGCCTTTTAGGTAGTCTAGCAGTTTACGGCGTTGGTTTACCATACGGATCAAACCACGACGGCTGTGATGGTCAGCTTTATGAGTTTTGAAATGACCTTGTAGGTCGTTGATACGAGCAGTCAATAGCGCCACTTGCACTTCTGGGCTGCCAGTGTCATTTTCGCCACGTTGATATTGAGCGATGATGGCTTCACGATCTTGATTGGTTAGCATAAAATTTCCTAAGTCATGCAATGCAAACAAATATGGGCAGGCTGTGCATTGCCAAAGCCTACCTAAGTCTAACTTAAATGATAACTTCAAATAGCCAGACACAAACTAAACGAAAATTATAGCACAAAAAACACGTCATGTCATCGTGTGTTTTGATTTTTATCGCAACATCAATTCGTCGTTTTAATCAAACTTCAAAATCAAAACCAACAACATCAAAGCAAGCAAACATTAAGCCAACGCCCTACCCATGTATCATCTTTAGCGGCTGCAATCGTCCACTGATTTCTACTTTCCCCAGTCCCACAAACTCATCATCAAGGTACAATCTGACTTTAAGTGCGTGTGATTTTGTCAAGTCTTTTGATAAGGTCGTTAGGCGATCTTTGATGTTTAATCTTTGACCCAATTTTAGGCGACTGGCTTCTTGGGCAAAAAGGCGCACCGCAGGCAAATGACAAACCATCACATCAATGGGCAAAAGTCGTGCCAGTCTGTCCGCCAAAGGTAATTTTTCCAAAGCGTCTAGCGTTATGGCGTCTGCCACCGTAAATCCACCCGTATGAGTGCGTCTTAAACTGCTCAAATGCCCAAGCGTGCCCAAATTTTCGGCGATGGTTTCTCCCAGTGTACGAATGTATGTACCTTTGGAACAGATGACATTCAAGGCAATTTGTGTGTCGGATAATTTTTGTAGCGTCAAACTTTCAATGACAATCGTCCGAGCCGCACGCTCTACTTCTATGCCTTGACGAGCCAATTCATACAGTTTTTTGCCGTCTTTTTTTAGGGCGCTGTACATTGGCGGTATTTGGGTTTGTTCGCCTAGCAGCTTTTTTGCCAACACATCTAGGTCATCTTGGCTAAAATTTGCGACGTTTTGACGGGCAATAATTTGTCCTTCTTGATCGGCGGTGTCGGTTTTTTCGCCAAGGTTTAAGGTGGCAACATAGCCTTTGTCAGCGTCCAACCCAAATTGGGCAAATTTGGTCGCTTCCCCAAAACACAAAGGCAAAAGCCCCGTCGCCATCGGATCTAACGTGCCTGTATGCCCTGCTTTTTTACTGTCCAAAGTCTCGGACATCAAAAGACGTTTCGCCAAAGACAGCGCTGTATGCGAGCTCATGCCTTGCGCTTTATCTAGCAGTAAAACCCCAGAAACGGGGCGTTTATTCATCGTCTTGGCGGTCAAAATCATCACCTTCGGCGGTTAGGGCGGATTTTTGTTTTGCTTGTTCAATCAGCGACATCATGTAATTGCCGTTGGCGGTTACTTCATCATAATGAAACCGCAGACGTGGCGTGGTGCGGGTCTTTAAAATGCCAGACAAATGGCTGCGCAAAAAGCCCGAAGCCCCTTTGAGTACGTCCAAACTTGCGGCGTGCTCTTCTTTGGTCATGGCGGTATCTTGATTGGGCTCTAGCACCGTAACATAGATGTCGGCATAACCCAAATCGGGACTGACTTTGACGCTAGAGATGGTAACCAATCCTGTCAATCTAGGATCGTTGATTTCATCACGGATTAAAACCGCCAAAGCACGTTGAATTTGGTCGGCTAGGCGTTGTAGGCGTTGGTTCATTGATATTTTTCCACAAATAAATTTTTAAGTATAACAAAAAACACATAAATTTTATATGCTAAAATTGCAAATACCAACCATCAAATTCACTTAATGGTGAAAGCAAAAACTTACAAAACAGCTAAAAATAACGATGTATGACATTTTTATAGAAAAAATTATGAATTTTGTTATAATAATGTAAGTGAGCAATTGAATTTAGGAAAGATTATGAGTGAAACAACTACAGATGAACAATATTTACAATTAAATCAATGTTATAAAGAAAAAAAATGGCAGGATTATATCAATCTTGCCTTGATTCTTGAAAAGAACCCACCAAACTTTAATGACACACAGAGTATAAATTTTAACTGGTGGTTGGGGCAATCATATAAAAATTTAAAACAATATGATAAGTCCAGTGCCTGTTTTCAAAAACTCATCCAATCCTATCCAAATAATCATTTAGGCTTTGAAGGCTTAGTCAATATTGCCCAACATCAACAAAATCGTCAACTGGTTATTGAACGAGCTACTGTCTTTCAAGAAAAATTTCCCAATCTTTGGCATTCTTATTGGTGGCTTGGACATGCTTTCAAAGACTTACGCCAATATGATAAAGCTGAACAACAGTTTAAAACCTTAATCGAAAAACTACCCAATGACCATCGTGGTTATGAAGGCTTAGTTAATATTGCCCAACATCAACAAAACCGTCAGCTAATTATTGAACAGGTTGAAGTCTTTCAAGACAAATTTCCACACATGTGGCAAGGTTTTTGGTGGGCTGGACATGCTTTTAAAGACTTACGCCAATATGATAAAGCTGAACAACAGTTTCAAACTTTAATTGATAAATTTCCTAACATACACCAAGGTTTTGAAGGATTAGTCAATGTTAGTCAGCATGAAAATGACTGGCAAAAAACCATTGAATTATCACAGCAATTTATTAAAAAATTTCCACAGATGTGGCAAGGTTTTTGGTGGCTTGGGCATGCTTATAAAAATTTAGCAGAATATGAACAAGCTGAAGCTCAATTTGCTTATTTGATGAAAGAGTTCGTTCATAGCCATTTGGGAGTAAATGGATTTATTGATTTGGCAAATGATAAAGCTGATTGGCTAAATGCGTTTAATTGGAGTGAAATTGGTATTGAAAAATTTCCTAATCATATACCTTTTTATCATCAACGAGGCATGGCATTAATTCGATTAAAAAAATTTGATGAAGCAGAAAATTACTTTTTAGAATTAAGTAAACAATTTCCCGACGACCCTTCACCTTTAACAGGGCTTGCAAGTATGTATCATACATTACGCAAATGGGATAAAAGTATTGCTGTATTACAAAAAGCATTACTACGCTTTCCAACCAGAGAACATATTGCCAGACAACTAATTGATGGCTATTTAATTTATAATGAGCCAGAAGATGCCTTAAGTGTATTTCATCAATACTTAGGTAATCACGAAAGCATCAGCAACCAACTATTATTGGCTCGTATTTATCAAATACAGCATGGCAATGGTTATTATCTAGATATGCTAGAAGAACTATATGAAAAATACCCCGATGATGTTAGTGTTGCCATTACTTATGCAAATGCACTAATTAATTTAACTCTTGAGGGAATATAAATATGAAATCAAAAAGAACACCGAAAGAAGGGATGAAAATTTTAGAAAACCTACATAAAAAATTTCCACACAACCAATGGATTAAAGAAAATTTAATCAATACTTATATTGAACTAGGTTATCATGACTTAGCAATACACCTAATTAGGAATACCAATAAGAAAAATCTACGCTATCAGGCATGGATCTGTCATAAAGAAAATAATATAGATGAAGAAAAATATATATGGAATGAAATTTATAAAAGAATTTACAAACCAGAAATATTACCACTTTTAGGAAGTTTAATAAAAATCAGTAGAAACAAAATTAACATCTCAAAAGAAGATATTTGTCTTTTTTGCGTGGAACGTAATGAGATTCTATGCTTACCATTTTTATTAAAATATTATAGAGAAATAGGAATAACAAAATTTTTCTTTGTGGATAATAACTCAAACGACGGCAGTCTTGAATTTTTATTAAAGAATCCAGATTGTTATGTTTTTTGGACAAATAATTCACATAGTGAGGCTGGTGGAGGTATGAATTGGATTAATCATTTGATTGATACATATATAACAGAAAATCAATGGTACGTTGTTGCCGACGCAGATGAATTTTTAATATACCCAAATTACGAATCAGTCAAAATTGCTAAATTTATAGAATATCTCAATCAATATAAATATGAGGCAGTTTCATCGTTCATGATAGATATGTTTCCTGAGACTTTAAAACAACAACTGGATATAAAATCAGGAGATAATTTATTAAAATTATGCCCTTATTTTTATAATCATTATGAATTCTACCACAGCATGGAGTCTAGTTATTTAAATGTTTTTGGTGGCATATTTGCTTATCTTTTACCATACCAAAAAGACTGGTTATATAAAACCTTACTTATGAAAAAAGGTGTAAAACCCATAACATCTAACCACAGAACAACCCCAGCAAAAGTAGCTGATGTAACCTCTTCTTTGTTTCATTTTAAATTTAAAGGAAATTTTGAGGCAACAGCACGACAGGAAATTAAAAGAAAAATACACAATAATGGCGGGCTTAGATATAAAAAATATGCTCAATTATTTCAAGATAAAATAAATAACAATTTTGATTTTACCCAACTTGATAAAACCACTAAATACCAAAACAGCCAACAACTGGTTGAATTAGGCTTAATTAAAACCTCAGAGGAATGGGAGAAGTTTTGTGCAACCCAATAAAAGAACGCCATCACAAGGGCTAAAAATTTTAGAAAATCTTTATGAAAAATTTCCTAAAAACCAACAAATTAGAAATTCTTTAATTAATGCTTATATCAGATTTAATATCCATGCTAAAGCAATAGCATTAATTGATACCATCCCCATTCAGCGTACAAATACACATACTCTACAATTAAACAGTTGGGTCGCTAACCAAAAAAATGATTTAATCACTCAAAAAAACAATTGGGAAAGAATACTTTCTCAAGACTATCTTGCTTCAGTACATGCCTCCAACATTCATTTAATTCAGCTTAGCGAAAGATCCATTAAAATCCATTCACATGAAATTATCTTGTTTACTCAAGTTTATAATGAAATGTTAAGATTGCCAAATTTATTAAAATACTATCGCAATCTAGGAGTTTCTCAATTTTTTATTATAGATAATAATTCCACTGATAATTGTCAAGAATTTTTACTCTCTCAACCTGATGTACATTTATTTTGGACAAATGAAAGTCATACCCAATCTGGCGAAGGTATGGTCTGGTATCAATATTTAATTGATAAATATCTATGCGGTAACTGGATTATTGTTGTTGATGCAGATGAATTTTTAGTTTATCCCAATTGTGAAAACAAAAAACTTCCTCAGTTGATTTCTTTTTTGGATAAATACGGATATGAAGCAATGGCTTCTTTTATGCTAGATATGTTTCCAAAAAATCTTGAACAGCAATTACAATTTTCATCAGATAGACCTTTATTAGAACAATCCCCTTATTTTTATAATTATTATAAATTTATTGGTCATATAAACCCACCTTATTTTGATGTAAATGGAGGTATTTTTTATTATCTAGAAAAATTTTTACCGCCATTAATCAAAACACCTCTTATCAAATCATCGACCAATATTCGATACATACAAACACATCATCGAATTACACCTGCAAAAATGGCTTCAATTACTTCAGCCTTTTTACATTTTAAATTTATTGGTGATTTTTATCGAAAAAGTAAAAATGCCGTTAAAGAAAAACGATATTGGGCAGGTGGAAGAGCTTATCGAACCTATTTTCAAATGTATGACACACGCATCAATAAAACCTTCGACTTCACTCAACTTGATAAAACCACTAAATACCAAAACAGCCAACAACTGGTTGAATTAGGCTTAATTAAAACCTCAGAAGAATGGGAGAAATTTTGTCAAAATTCTTCATAATTATTTAACTAAAAACCTCGCAAATAGCGAGGTTTTTATATTAGTTTTTACAGCTCACGCTTAACTTCATGAATCTCAAAGACTTCAATCAAGTCGCCCACCGCCACTTCGTAGCCTTTGACTGCCAAACCACATTCCATGCCTGCTTTGACTTCATTGACATCATCACGGTAGCGGCGCAGTGATTGTAATTGCCCTGTAAAGATGACTTTATCATCACGCAACACACGAATGGGTTTATTGCGATAAATCGTCCCTTCTTGCACCATACAGCCAGCCGCCGCACCAAATTTGCTAGAACGGAACACTTCACGCACTTCAGCAATGCCCAAGATTTGCTCACGATGTTCGGGTGCAAGCATACCACTCATCGCCGCTTTGACATCGTCTATCAAGCCATAAATCACACTATAATAACGAATGTCTAGCCCTGCTTCATCGGCTTTGCGCTTACCTGCATTGTCAGCACGTACGTTAAAGCCAAGCAGCACCGCTTCACTAGACTCTGCCAAAATCACATCGGACTCGGTAATCGCACCCACGCCTGAGCTGATGACACGTACCTTGACTTCATCGGTAGAAAGCTCGGCAAGCGCACCAAGCAAGGCTTCTAACGAACCACGCACATCGGTTTTTAGGATAAGATTTAGGGTCGCTGCTTCTTTGCCCATGTTTTCAAACATATTTTCTAGGCGCATTTTGTTTTGGCGATCAAGCACACGCTCACGCTCACGGGTGGCACGAAAATCCGCCACTTCACGGGCTTTTTTCTCGTCGGACACCACCAAAAACTCGCTGCCCGCCATCGGCGCATCAGGCAAGCCCAAAATTTCTACAGGAATTGATGGGCCTGCGCTCTTAATGCGGTTGCCGTTTTCGTCGGTCATGGCACGCACTTTGCCATAAAATTCACCCGCAAGCACCAAATCGCCTTGATTTAATGTGCCTTTTTTGACCAGCAAACTGGCGACAGCGCCACGTCCTTTGTCTAGGCGTGATTCAATCACTACCCCTTGCGCAGGTCCATCGGCAGGGGCAACCAGCTCCATGATTTCTGCTTGGATACTGATGTTTTCCAAAAGCTCATCAATGCCTGCGCCAGTTTTGGCGGACACTTTGACCATCGGGATATCGCCGCCCCACGCTTCGGTTACAATCTCTTTGACAGAAAGTTCATTTAACACACGTTCAGGATCGGCGGTGTCTTTGTCCATTTTGTTCATCGCCACGATGATTGGTGTACCTGCCGCACGGGCGTGATCGATGGCTTCTTCGGTTTGGGGCATTACGCCGTCATCGGCAGCCACCACAAGCACCACAATGTCGGTCGCCTGTGCACCACGGGAACGCATGGCAGTAAAGGCAGCATGACCGGGGGTGTCAAGGAAGGTAATCACGCCCCGATCGGTGGTTACATGATAAGCACCGATGTGCTGAGTAATACCCCCTGCTTCACCGGTGGCAACTTTGGTTTCACGGATTTTGTCCAATAGCGATGTTTTGCCGTGGTCAACATGACCCATGATGGTAACAACGGGCGGACGGGTTTGTACGTTGCCTGATTTTTCATCAGCCAATTCTTGCAAATCGTCTTCCAGTTTGGTGTCGCTGACCATCACCAAATTATGCCCAAACTCTTCCACCACAAGGGCAGCGGTGGTTTGGTCAATGGTGTCAGACTCACGCACCATCTCACCCATTTTCATCAAGGCTTTGATGACTTCACGCACTTTGACCGCCATTTTTTGGGCAAGATCGGACACCACAATGAACTCGCCCACTTCTACGTTATAGATGATTTTTTCTACGGGCATTTCAAATTTGTGCTTGCCTGCTTGTGAAGATTTAAGCCCACGAGTTTTGGTTTTGATTTCACGTTCTTCTTGTTGTCCTTTACGTTTGGCGTTTTTGGTACGACCGGCTGACGCTCCACCACGCTTAATCTCACGGCGCTCTTTTTCAAAGGACTCTTCTAAGGCTGCGCCCACCAGCCCCTTGGCAAGTGGCTCATCTTTACGCACGATGGTGGTGGCGGTGTCGGCAGTTTCGCTGTATTTGCCCGCCATCTTTTTCATCTGCTCAAGCGTGCGTCTTTGGGCTTCTTCAGCCGCTTTACGGCGATTTTCTGCTTCTAACTCACGCAGTTTTTGCTCTTCGCTTTCACGCTGTTTGCGGGCTTCTTTGTCTTCGGCAGTTTCTACTTTGGTGGTCTTGTGTTTGCTAATTTTTTTGACTTCTGCTTTGACCACTTGGGTGGTGCTGTCATCTTTTTTCTTTTTGACCACCACAGACGTGGCAGGAGCAGATTTATTGTCGCTGCTGACGCTACTGGCTCGCATGGCAGCAAGCGTGGCTTCTTGGCGTTTGGCAGCTTCGGCTTTGGCTTGCTCAATTTTGGCTTTTTCTTCAGCCTCTACCTTCTGGCGTTTGATTTCTTCGGCAAGACGAGCTTCTTCGGCAAGACGAGCTTGGGCTACTTCTTCGGCGATTTTATCGGCGTCAGGTTTGACAAATTCTTTTTTCTTGGACTTCACCACATGAATATTTTTGGCTTTGCCTGTGGTGTCGGTAATCTTGGCGGTGGTGGTAACTTTGGATTTGATACTAATGCGTTTTTTGGCGGTTTGTCCGTGGCTTTTTTGTAAAAATTCCACCAAACGTTCTTGTTCTTGATCGCTGACAATGTCGCTTTCGCCACGAGCAGGCAATCCTGCTTCGGTGAGTTGTTTTAGGACTTCTTGGGGGGTTTTTTTGGAAATGTTGGCAAGTTCTTTAACTGTTCTATCTACCATATTACTACCTAATTCGCTGCAAATGAATTGGACGCTAGGACGTACCTAGCCTAAAGGATTGCCAAATCACCAGCGTTTGGTATTTGGCATAAATTATCGTGGCGTACCCATCACAGTACGCCCAAAACACAAGCTTTCATAGCTATTCAAACCATGATTGACGGGCATTCATGATAAGCTTGCCTGCAAGCTTAGCGCCCATGCCTTCAATGTCTTCAATGTCAAAAATGGCTTGCTCTGCCAAGTCATCTAAAGTAATGACATCACGTTCAGCCAAAGCATAAGCAAGCTCTGGGGTCATGTCGGCAAGATTGAGCAGTTCGTCGCTGGGTTTTTTGATGTTTTGCTGTTTGGCAAGCTCATCGGCTATGACCACTTCTTTGGCTCGTTCTTGAATCATGGCAATGGCTTCATCGTCCAAGCCTTCGATGTCATAAAACGTTTCTACGGGCACATACGCCACTTCTTCAATGCTAGAAAAGCCCACTTCTGCCAAAGCTTCTGCCAAATCTTTATCCACTTCCAAGCGGTCATAAAATAAATCCACAATGCCTTGGGTTTGTGATTTTTTGCGCTCTTCGTATTCAGACTCAAGCATCATGTTAAGTTTGTAACCTGTCAAATCAGACGCCAAACGCACGTTTTGTCCTTGAGAGCCGATGGCACGAGCCAACTGATCGTTGGTGGCAAAAATGATGTCGGCGGTTTTGGTGTCTTCATCTAGCACAATGCTAGACACGTCCGCAGGCTCAAGACTTGAAATGATATAATGGGCAGGGTCTTCATTCCACACCACCACATCAATGCGTTCGCCGTCCAGTTCTTGTTGTACCGCCTGAATGCGAGTACCACGCATACCGATACACGCCCCCACAGGGTCAAGGCGGTGATCGTTGGTTTTGACAGAAATTTTGGCACGCAGCCCCGGTAGTCTTGCCACATCACGCACTTCAATGATGCCTTCAGCGATTTCAGGCACTTCTTTGGTCATCAAAGCAATCAGCATATCTTTGTTGGCACGAGACAGCAAAAGCTGTGAGCCACGACCATCTCTATTGACTTGATAAAGCAGCGATGTTACACGGCTTTTGGGGCGCAGCATTTCTCTGGGCAGGGCTTGATCTTTTGCCAAATAACCTTCAGCGCCATCACCCAAATCAATGATGTATCCATCTCGGCTTTGTTTTTTGACTTCACCCGTAATCAGTTCACCCACACGAGCTTCAAAAGCGTCAGCAATCAGCGCCCGCTCCGCTTCACGGATTTTTTGGATAATGACTTGTTTGGCTTGGGTTGCGGCAATGCGCCCAAACTCAATAGATGGGATTTGTTCTTCTTTGATATCACCAATAGACCACTGACTTTCGTCCAAATCACTGATGGCAAGCTGACACGCTGGCATTTCGTGATCTTCGTCCGCCACCACCGTCCAATAACGATAAGTGTCATAATCCCCTGTCTTGCGATCAATACTAACACGAATGGCAACTTCAGGTTGATCGGTGTAGATTTTTTTCTTGGTAGAAAATACCAACGCTTGCTCAATGGCTAAAAACACGTCTTCAGGATTTAACCCTTTTTCGTTACTGACGGTTTCAACAACGGTCAAAATCTCACGGCTCATTGGTGTGTCCTTATTTAAAAAATGGTTTTAAATCAATCTTCATAAATCAAATGGGCTTTATCCACATTATCAAAATCAATGATAAACTCTTGATTTTCTTCGGTTAATAGCGTCATGTTTTGGTCTGTGGCGTGTGTCAATCTGCCGATGACTTTGCGACGCTTGAGCGTACCGTCATTAATGGCATGAATCAAACGCACATTAATGCTTTGCCCAATAAATAATGCCACCTGCTTAGGATTAAATAACGGGCGATCAAATCCAGGGGATGACACTTCAAGCACATACTCACCTGCGATTGGATCATGCACATCAAGCACGCCTGACACTTGGTGATTGACCGCAGAACAGTCGTCAATGGTGATGTGCTCACCGTTTTGGCGTTGCTCGGGCAACACTTCAATATAAATACGAAGTAAAGATTTACGACCTTGGGGCATAAATTCAATCCCCCACAGGTCAACTCCGCACGCTGACACCGCAGGGGCGATGATTTGGGTCAATTCAGCAACTTTACTAGATGGTTTCATGACGGTGTGTATTTATCCTAGATGGCTAAAAATAAGAATTTACCGAATGACAAATGCAAAAAAACCCACAACACTGGCGGGCTTAATATGGTTTGTCAGCCGATAACCCATCAAAACTTGATGTATTTTGATGAGCGCTTAATTCAAATTGTTATGGAAAATTTCAATTAAGCATTTAAAAAAAAATGGTAGCGGGGGCTGGATTTGAACCAACGACCTTCGGGTTATGAGCCCGACGAGCTTCCAGACTGCTCCACCCCGCATCAATTTAGAGTGCCATTATAACAAAAAATTTTTAGCTGTCAAGAATTTTTTTCTTCTTTTAAAAGATCTTTTGGCAATGCCACCCAGACTATGAAAGAAAGGGTGGCTTGTTACTAAGTTGGTACGTTTGTCCTTGGATACAGCCTACATGGAGTCTGGCAACAACATAAACACAAAAATTGTGAGGCATAATACCAAAATTATCAGTGCAAATGCTGCTGTAGCTGACATCTTACTTTTTGGGTTATTAGTGGAC
>JBHAZZ010000084.1:0-5859 GCA_041781275.1 Moraxella sp. | reverse complement strand
GATTTTTTTTAGGGGGTGCTGATTATTAAATGCCAAATGTCGCTCATGTGGGGCAACATCGCCTTCACGTTCATCAAGCATACGCACATAGCCCCCCAAAGGAATGGCACAAATGCGATAATCAATGCCTGTTTTTTTGCTTGTCCAACCAAACAGCCGAGTACCAAAGCCCACCGAATAGGTCAAAACTTTTACCCCACAAAGGCGTGCCACAATATAATGACCCCATTCGTGTAGCGCCACCAAAGGTGTCAGCACCAAAAGTGCCGCCAAAAACATCATTAATGCTGTCATCGTGTTCTTTTTCTCGTGTTTTGTGATGGTGGCAAATTACCAGTTTGTCAGTAAAGTTTTTGCCAACGCTCGCACTTGTTTGTCCAGTGCCATAATGTCTTTTAGGTCATCAAAACTGGTTGATAAAACTTGACTGAGCGTGCTGTGCTCCAAGCATTTTTGTACCAACAGCGCAATGTCTGTCAAAGCAATGTTACCACTTAAAAAAGCCGATACCGCCACTTCGTTGGACGCATTTAAAATGATGGTCGCTCCGTTGCCTTGCTGCATGGACTGACGAGCCAGCGACAAACAAGCAAATTTTTGGGTATCGGGCGCAATAAACTCAAGACTTGATAACTCAAATAAATTCAAAGATTTAGTGCCACTTGGCATACGCTCAGGATACGCCAACGCATGAGCAATCGGCGTTTTCATGTCGGGCGTGCCAAGCTGCGCCAAAAACGATCCGTCCACATATTCCACCATGGAATGAATGATGCTTTGTGGGTGAATGGCGACGTGTATGTCTTTTTCGGGCAAATCAAACAAATGACACGCTTCTATCAGCTCAAGCCCTTTATTCATCATGGTGGCGCTGTCAATGGAGATTTTTTGTCCCATAGACCAGTTGGGGTGCTTGACCGCCTGCGCCACACTTGCCCTTTTCATGTCATCAAAACTTTTGTGCAAAAAACCGCCACCACTTGCCGTCAGCCACAGTCGTTTTACCCCAAAACTTGGGTGATGTATGGCGCTATTTTCTCGTTGTACCACATCGGGTAAACACTGAAAAATGGCGTTATGTTCGCTGTCAATGGGTAAGATGGTTGCGTGGTTTTTTTTGGCGAGTGCCATCACCAAATCGCCCGCCATCACAAGGCTTTCTTTGTTGGCAAGCAGTATGGTTTTGCCTGCACTGGTAGCAGCCAGTGTTGATGACAGTCCTGCCGCTCCCACGATACCTGCCACCACTTTATCCACTTCTGTGGCACTGGCAATTTGGCACAGTCCATCTTGACCTGACACCACATCAATGACTAGCCCTGCCGATGTCAGGCGACTGGCAAAGGCATCTTTGTCTTGGTCGGACACGCACACCATCTTTGGGCGAAATTCTTGACACAGGGCAAACAATTTATCGGTTTGACTAAAGCCAGACAAAGCAAATACAGAAAATTTATCCGTATGCAGCCTAACCAAATCCAGCGTACTGTCCCCAATAGAGCCTGTGGCACCAAGTATGCTTAACTGCTGTTTCATCACTTGCCCCACTTCTTACAAAATGTCCAAAATGCCAAACGTAGTCAAAAGCCACATACCAAGGGCAAATACTGGCGTGGCAGACAGCAGTGAATCTATGCGATCAAGCACACCGCCATGGCCTGGTAAGATGGTGCCTGAGTCTTTGATACCTGCCCGACGCTTTAACATGGATTCAAACAAATCCCCAAGTACGCTAGATAATGTGGTTATCCCCGACAACAGCAAAAATGCCACTTGCGGAAGCCATTCATGGGGAAGGACATAATATCCCGTCAATACCGCCACCACCGCCGATGTGGCAAGCCCACCAAGCAAGCCTTCAATGCTCTTATTTGGGGAAACACGGGGAGCAAGCTTGCGTTTGCCGAACTTACGCCCCACAAAATACGCCCCACTGTCAGCGCACCATACCAACAAAAACACATACATCAGCCACCAAGGCGATATCTGCCAAAGCCCATACATGGCGGTGATGGCGGACACCAAAATCACCACCCCCATAAAAAACAGCCGTCTGCCGTACCATGTTTCTTTGTCGGGATATACCAGCACCCATTTGATTGCCATCACCCAAACAATGAGCGACAGCGACCACCACACCACCCACGTTTCGGGCAATGCTTCGCTGACCAGTGCCACAAACAGCACAAGCCCAATAAAACGGGCAGGATATTTGCGTTTTGGCATGAGTTTTGTCCACTCGTGAGCGGCAATCAAAACCCCTAAAGACAACAAAGGTAAAATAAAAATGGGTAAACGAGACGCAAACATCGCCAAGCCTACGATAACCACCAACACAAAGGCGGTCTTAATGCGTTGCCACATGAGCTTTCCTTATTGACCGCTGTCTATTTGTTCACTGGTTTTGCCAAAACGTCTTTGAGTGCTAGCAAATTTTACCATCATGGCATCCAATTCATTTGGCGTAAATTCTGGCCATAATGTTGGGGTAAAAAACAGCTCTGCATAAGCCGACTGCCAAAGCAAAAAGTTAGACAAACGAAACTCCCCACCTGTACGCACCAGCATATCCACATCGGGCAAATCCCCAAGCTGAACTTGACGAGCCAGGAGCGTTTCACTGATGTCTTCGGGGTCTAATTTTCCTTGCGCCACTTGCTTTGCAAGGGTTTGACAAGCGTGAGTGATGTCCCATTTTCCGCCATAGCTGATGGCAATCACCAACGTCATGCGTGTAAACTGCTCGGTTTGTGTCTGGGCATCTTTGATAAGCTGCTGCAATTCATCACTCAATGTACCAATATCGCCAATAAATCTTAAGCGGATTTGATATTGGTGCATACGGGGCAGTTGCTCATGAATGGTTTGGGCAAGCAGCGTCATCAGCAAATCCACTTCATATTTGGGTCTTGCCCAATTTTCTGACGAAAACGCAAACACCGTCAAAACTTGCACACCCCGAGCCAAACAATGCTCCACAATCGGATCTAAGGCATCTTTGCCTTTGATGTGTCCTGCTCCTGTGGGAAGTTCTTGGGATTTACCATAACGGTTGTTGCCGTCCATGATGATGGCGATGTGTTTAGGGATCACAGACAAAGGGGGCAGAGGTGGATTTGGCATAACATAACATCAAATAAATAAACAGTTGGGGGCAACTAAAAACTAAACCGTCAATATGCCCCAAACAAAAGATAAAATCAATACAAAAGACCGATGTCCAAATGTGGCTAATTTTTGTCTAAATGTGCAACATTGACTGCCCAAATGATTGGCAAAGTGGCTGTTTACTGATTACTTTTTAATCAGTCATTTTGCTAAGGTTTTGACCACAAAACCCAAAGCCAAAAGCCCTTATCCATCAGCAATAGATACTTTTTACACACCGACAAAAGGCAAAAATGGTTTGTTTGCCAAAAAAACAACAAACAAACCATCACGTCATCACACTTCCATCAATTCTGCTTCTTTTTTCTCAAGTCTTGTATCAATGGTGGCAATAAATTTATCGGTCATTTTTTGGATATCGTCTGATGCACGACGTTCGTCATCTTCGGAGATTTCTTTGTCTTTTAATAATGCTTTGATGTCATGAAGCATATCACGGCGAATGTTACGCACAGACACACGAGCAGACTCTGCGTCAGAACGAGCCAGTTTTTGCATGTCTCTACGAGTTTCTTCGGTCAAGGCAGGCATAGGCACACGAATCACGTCAGCACTCATTGGGTTAAGTCCCAAATCCGCTTCACGAATGGCTTTATCTACCGCTTGCACCATAGAGCGATCAAAGGGCTGAACAAGCAGTGTACGGCTATCTTCTACGTTAATGCTTGCCACTTGGTTTAGGGGCATTTCTGAGCCGTAGTAGCTGACCGTTACCCCTGACAAAATTCCAGGGTGTGCTCGTCCTGTACGCAATTTAGCAAAGGCGTGTTCTAGGGCTTCCACCGATTTATTCATACGGTTTTCGCCATCTTTTTTGATGTCGTTAATCATAAAAATTCCTAAATATTAAATAAAATCAAGTTAATAAAATCAATTAATTCATTAATTAGTGGTAAACTCTTGTGCCTTCTTTGTCGCCCATCACCACATTTAATAAGGCGTTTGGCTTATTCATGTCAAAGACTTGTAGAGGCACATTATGCTCACGGCAAAGCGCAATGGCGGTCAAGTCCATGACACCCAATTTACGCTCTAGCACTTCATCAAAGGTCAAACTGTCATATTTGACCGCATCTTCATAAACACTGGGGTCTTTGTCATAAACGCCATCTACCTTGGTGGCTTTTAGGATAAGCTTGGCTTCAATCTCAATGCCCCGTAAGCACGCTGCTGTGTCTGTGGTAAAAAATGGGTTGCCCGTTCCTGCCACAAAAATACACACTTCACCATTATTCAAATGGCGAATGGCTTCACGGCTAGAATATGGTTCACCAATGGTTGCGATGTTCAAAGCAGACATCAGGCGGGTTTTGATGTTGCGGCGCACCAAAGCGTCTCGCATGGCAAGTCCATTCATGACCGTGGCAAGCATACCCATTTGATCGCCTGTTACTCGTCCAACCAAGCCTTCTTTTTGTAGGGTGCTGCCACGATACAGATTACCGCCACCAACCACGATACCCACTTGTACGCCCAGTCCACACAAGTGAGCAATGGACAAACTCATCTGATCAAGAATGGACGCATCAATACCCATATCCCGACCACCTGCCAAGGCTTCGCCAGAAAGTTTTAACAAAATACGAGAAAAACGGGGATTTTTATCAGACATGGTAGGCTCACTTTTTTAACAAAAAATACAATACAAACATTAAACTTAACAATTTTATCATATTTTTAATTGGGGCGTGCTGACAATTCGTCATATTTCAATCTGTTTTTGATCAAAATAACAATTCCTCAATATCAAAAAGCTCACCCCATAAAGAGATGAGCTTTTTGTAACAAGTGTTAGATTAGAACTTGTATTCAATACCTGCGCCGATACCGTAAGAGTCAGCTTTGGTCTCAGTAGAAGTTGGAACGATGTCAACGTTCTTAGACTTCATGTATGCACCATACAGATGACCTGTGGTATTTTGGTTGAAAGCGTATTTACCGCCAACAGCCAAACGTTGTCTTTCAGCATCTTTTTTATATGCAGCATTATCTACAATGTCAACTTGTGCATAAGTAGTCCAAGGAGTTTGACCTACTTTGTAGCTACCAGAAACGGTATATGTATGTTCTTTGTCCGCAGTACTTAGTGTGCTACCATTATCAGACATTTGATATTGAGCGGCTGCAGTAATTGCAGGAGTAAATGCATACGCACCACTTACACGAATGTGCTTAGCATCGCCAGCTTGAATGTAAGTAGTACCTGCTTTTACAGGTAGTGTGGTAGGCTCATATTTAATACCTAAACCCCACGCATCACGACCAAAAGAATCATTTGCCTCTCTCGCTGCTGCGCCACCAGCAGCAACAGCTGTCGCACTAGTAGCAGTTTTATCTTCGTCCATGGCATACATTGCCATTACTTGCGCACCTTGGAAGTTAGGTGAGAAGTAAGCAAAAGCGTTGTTAGCACGTGGACCCGTGAAACTTGCTAACACATCATCGCCACCGACCACACCGCCTGCCACAACTTTGGCATAGTTGATGTAATCATCGATGGCAGTCAAACGACCTGCAACCGCAGTACCGTATTGCTTGTGTGCTAGACCTAGGTAAGTATCACGGCTTTCCCAGTTACGATTACCATTAGCATCAGTATCCAAACGATACTCTAATTGATAAACAAGGTCAGTATTGGCGGTCAAAGCTTCAGAGCCCTTAACACCCAAACGAGAAGCGTTTGAATTAAGT
>JBHAZZ010000083.1:0-2930 GCA_041781275.1 Moraxella sp. | reverse complement strand
TATTTTGACCCAAGGCAAGTTCGCCCAAGTCAGTAGAAGGTCCGTCCGCCAAAATGTCGCCACGGGCAATCTCATCGCCTGCACTGACAATCACACGTTGGTTGATACAGGTGTTTTGGTTGGAACGGGTGTATTTAATCAAGTTATAGATGTCAATACCTGCTTCGCCTGCGGTCATTTCATTTTCATTGACACGCACGATAATACGGCTGGCATCAACTTCTTCAATCACACCGCCACGTTTGGCGACCACGCACACGCCACTATCACGAGCCACATGGCGTTCCATGCCTGTACCTACCAGTGGTTTATCACTGCGCAAAGTCGGTACGGCTTGACGCTGCATGTTTGAACCCATCAAAGCACGGTTGGCGTCATCGTGTTCAAGGAACGGAATTAAGCTTGCCGCCACTGACACCACCTGACGGGGCGATACGTCCATGTGTGTTACTTTTTCGGCACTCATACGCACCGATTCGCCTTGATAACGCACCATGACCATCTCTTCGGTCAGTTCGCCTTGTTCGTTCATGGGTGAGTCTGCTTGCGCAATGACCATGCCCACTTCTTCAATGGCAGAAACGTATTCAATGTCATCGGTTACACGACCATCTACCACACGGCGATACGGCGTTTCCAAAAAGCCAAAATTATTGGTCTTGGCAAATACCGCCAACGAGTTAATCAAACCAATGTTTGGTCCTTCAGGCGTTTCAATCGGACACACACGACCATAATGGGTAGTATGTACGTCTCGCACTTCAAAGCCTGCACGTTCACGAGTCAAACCGCCCGGTCCTAAAGCAGACACACGGCGTTTATGGGTGATTTCTGACAAGGGGTTGTTTTGGTCCATAAACTGCGATAATTGGCTAGAACCAAAAAATTCCTTAATAGAAGCCACCACAGGTTTAGAATTAATCAAGTCTTGTGGAGACAAACTGTCTGACTCAGCGGCGGTCAAACGCTCCTTGACTGCACGCTCAACACGAGCAAGACCAATACGGAATTGGTTTTCGGTCATTTCGCCAACGCTACGAATACGACGGTTACCCAAGTGGTCGATGTCGTCCACTTCGCCACGACCATTGCGGATTTCAATCAATTCTTTGACCACATCAATGATGTCTTCTTTGGACAGCACGCCTTGCTGACGCTGAACTTCAACATCATCAGATTCCACAAATTCACGACCCAAACGGCGGTTAAATTTCATACGACCGACATTGGACAAGTCATAACGTTCTTGGCTAAAGAACATACCTTCAAACAGCTTTTCTGCGGTTTCCAAGGTAGGTGGCTCACCTGGACGCATGACCTTGTAAATTTCAATCAACGCATCTTCACGAGTGGTAATCACATCGGCACGCAAAGTATCTGCAATGTATGCACCATGATCGATGTCATTGGTAAACAAAATCTTAAATTGCTTAATGTCTTTTTCTAGCAATTTAATCAATAATTCATGAGTAATCAGTGTGTTAGCACGAGCGATCACTTCGTCATGATGAACAATGTCTTCAGCCAAAATACGCTCATACAAATATTCATCAGGCACAGCAAGTGTGGTCATGCCTGTGGCTTGAATTTTTTTGATACGGCTGGCATTAATGCGCTTGCCTTGTTCTACAATCACCGTGCCATCTGGTGCAACGATGTCAAACTGCGCCATTTCACCCATCAAACGCTCAGGCACAAGCTCCACTTCAAAAGACTCTGCGCCCCTAACCACGTCGGTGGTTTCAAAGAACGTTTGTAAGATGTCTATGGTGCTCATGCCGATGGCACGCAAAATGATGGTCGCCAAAAGCTTGCGGCGGCGGTCAATACGTGCGTACACCAAATCTTTGACATCAAATTCAAAATCCAACCATGAACCACGGTAAGGAATGATGCGTGCATTATAAAGGACTTTACCGCTAGAGTGTGATTTGCCTTTATCGTGGTCAAAAAACACCCCCGGTGAACGGTGTAACTGCGACACGATCACACGCTCTGTACCGTTAATGATGAATGTGCCGTTGGCGGTCATTAAGGGGATTTCGCCCATATAAACGCTTTGTTCACGGACATCTTTGATGGTGGCTTTATTGTCCTTGTCTTTGATAACCAAGCGAATTTTGACACGCAGCGGCGCAGCAAAGGTTGAGCCACGCATGATACATTCACGCTCATCAAATTCAGGCTTGCCCAAATAATATTCAACAAATTGTAATTCGGCATTGCCAGAATGGCTAACGATGGGGAAAATAGAAGAAAATGCCGCTTGCAAGCCCACATTTGCCCGTCCTTTTGGCTTTTTGTGTTCTTGTAAAAATTGCTCATAAGAATCCACTTGAATGGCGAGCAAATACGGCACGTCCATGACGTCGGGCAACCTAGAAAAACTTTTGCGAATGCGTTTTTTTTCAGTATAAGAATACACCATTGAGATTCCTTACAGTAAGACTTGGAAAAACACCCCTTTTAGAGTGCCAACAATATAGCGTTTGCCCTTTCAGGTTGGCATAAACCGTCATCAATATATCTTGTTTTGTGCCAAAACCTCAAAGACACAAAAACAAGCCAAATACATCACATATTTAGCTCAGAAATATAAAAGGACAATTAGGGTGTGCCAACATAGAAGCAAGAGTTCTTTTTGAAGTGCGTCTTTACAAAAAAATGCATCAGACAACACAAAAGGTCAAATGCTGAATTATATACAAAAAAACCCGATAATGCAAGAACATTATCGGGTTTGATGAATAATTTTTAAGGGCAGTTTATGCCACTTGTAAATTATTTAAGTTCAACGCTTGCGCCAGCTTCTTCAAGCTTCTTCTTAAGCTCTTCAGCTTCAGCTTTAGAAACGCCTTCTTTAACGTTTTGTGGTGCGCCTTCAACCAAGTCTTTGGCTTCTTTTAGACCCAAACCAGTTACTTCACGTG
>JBHAZZ010000082.1:0-3358 GCA_041781275.1 Moraxella sp. | reverse complement strand
TTTGATGTGGTACTGCGTGCCGCCAAAATTAACGGCATGGCAAGAAACCTAAACATCGGCACTGATTATTCACTGCGTGCCAATAACCACATGGCAAAAGCGGTCAAAATGCAACCAAACCACCCCGAAGCCAACTTTTTGTATTGCATGATGATCTCTGAAGCAGGTGGTTTTAATGAAGGAAAAAAATATCTGGATAAAGCCGTTTCTCTGGGCTATACCGAAGCCGAACAAAGCCTTGCACAAACCGACCTTTTGACCGACAAAACCGCCAGCGCCAAAAGCCGCTTGCAAGCCCTACAGCTTAAACACCCCAATAACGCCCAAATCGCCGAACAGGTGCGTATTGTAGAAAATGGCGGTTATTATATTTGGAAAATCGCCGATAATAACATTTCGGTCAAGCCCGTCCAATAACAGCCAATGCCCCAAAAGACAGGTATTATGCCTGTCTTTTTTATTGGGTGTCGTCTGTCAAAATTGTCAAATGCTTAAGGTTTTGTTATTATTTTTTTATTTTTGGAAAAAAGGTTATGGACAGTTTTACCATCATCAGCACCGTGGTTGTGGCACACTTTTTGGCATTGATTAGCCCCGGTCCTGATTTTTTATTGCTTGTCAGAAGTGCCATTAGTAATACTCGGGGGCGAGTGGTCGGTATGGCGCTTGGCATTGCCCTTGCCAATGGCATTTATATCACGCTATGCATCGTGGGCGTGGGAGCGGTGATTGTGCATTCGTTTTATTTGATGGTCGCCCTAAAACTCATTGGCGGACTGTTTTTATTATACATCGCCTATCATGCAATCAAAGCCAAACGCAGCGATTATCAATTTTTACATCACGCCAGCGACAAAACCCACCCAAACAGCACCCGAAGTTTCGCCAAAGAGTTTGGACTTGGGCTATTTTCAGGGCTTTCCAACCCCAAAAATGTCATTTTTTATTTAAGTTTGTTTTCGGTGGTTTTGACGCCATCGGTCAGTTTGGGGCTTAGTGTGGCTTTGGGGCTATGGATGACGATTTTGGTCTTTTTGTGGGACGTGATGATCATTTTTGTGTTATCCCATCAAGGCGTACGCACAGCTTTTGCCAAAATTGCCTTTTATGTTGATAAACTTGCAGGCGTCTTACTTGGGTTTATGGGTTATCGTCTGCTGCGTACGGTGGGCGAAAGAAACCTATAAGCTTTCTGCGTTTTGCTTGATTTTATGATATGATAGCTTGTTTTTCTTAGCTTAACCACACCATGAAACAACAAACCGCACTGAATTTACTCAAAACTGGACAAAATGTTTTTTTGACAGGGCAAGCAGGCGCTGGCAAAACCTATGTGCTCAATCAATACATTCATTATTTGCGTGTTCGGGGCATTGATGTTGCCACCACCGCCAGCACAGGCATTGCCGCCACGCACATGAATGGCATGACCATACACGCATGGTCGGGCATGGGTATCAAGGACAGCTTTGACAGCGACGACTACAAACGCCTAAAAAGTCGTAAAGCCATCATGGAGCGTCTACACGAAACCAAAGTGCTCATCGTGGACGAAATATCCATGCTGCACGCCAAGCAAGTGGATTTGCTAGACGAAATTTTACGCACCATTCGCCAAAATGAGCTGCCCTTTGGGGGTGTGCAAGTGGTGTTTTCGGGCGATTTTTTTCAGCTTCCCCCCGTCGGCAGCAAAGATGAAAACCCCAAAAACAAATTCGCTTTTATGGCAAAATCATGGATAAGCGCCAATTTTCAAATTTGTTATTTGTCCGAGCAGCACCGCCAAAATGGCACAGACGAACACGCCAAATTTGGCATTTCACTTAACGAAATTCTCAATCAAATTCGCAGTCAATACGTCAGCCAAACCGCCATTGACGCACTGTTGGCAACCAAAAACCAAGACATACACCAAAACCGCACCCGACTTTATACCCATAATGTCAGTGTGGATAAAATCAACGAAGAACAACTAAACGCCCTAGACGCTGACGTACATTTTTATGAATGTGCCACTTTTGGCGATAATGCACTTGTAGAAACCCTAAAGAAAAACGTGCGAGCAAGTCCCGAACTTGTCCTAAAAAAGGGGGCAAAAGTCATGTTCGTCAAAAATAACCCCACTTTGGACGTTTATAATGGCACCATGGGCGAAGTGATAGACTTTGCACCAACTTTATCTGTGCAAACCAATGACAAATCCACACACTATCCCGTGGTACGCCTAAATTCAGGTCGCACCGTGGTGGCAGAACCCGAAGAGTGGACGGTAGAAAGCCTAACGGGCGAAATCTTGGCAAGTTATAGCCAAGTTCCCTTATGTCTTGCATGGGCAATCACCGTACACAAATCCCAAGGCATGACTTTGGACGCTGCCGAAATTGACTTATCGCACACCTTTGAGACAGGTCAAGGCTATGTGGCGCTGTCTCGCTTGCGATCGCTGGACGGTCTAAAACTTCTGGGCATGAACGCCACCAGTTTAAGACTTGATGAATGGGTGTTTCGCATTGACAAACGCTTACTAGAATTATCCAAAGAACATGAAGATAACTTTGGTAAACTTTCTACAGACGATGTCGCCACCTTGCACAAAAAATTCATAGAAGTCAGCGACGGCATTAGCGACCCTGCACGCATCGCCAAACACGAAAAAATATTTGCCGAACTGTCCAAAAAACACCATCACACCGCCCAAAACAGCAAAGACACCGCTGTTTCTACACTGGACGCCAGTAAAGCTTTGTTTGAACAAGGCAAAACCATAGAACAAGTCGCCAAAGAGCGAGAGCTTGCTCATGCCACCGTCATCGGACACCTAAAAAGACTCATCGCCATCTACGGCAAAGACAGCTACCTAAACTACGCCCCCGATGACGAAACTTTAGGCGACATCAAAAAAGCTTATGACACATTACAAGCCAAAGGTGAATTTGCCGAAAAATTGACACTTCGCCCCATTGTAGAACAGCTATCACACCAATATGACTACAACACGGTACGTTTGGCGCTGTGCTTTATTGACACCAAACAGGAGCTGTCATGACGCTTAATCTTGCCATCAATGGGTTTGGACGCATTGGGCGTATGCTGCTTCGGGCGTTTTTGACCAATCCTAAAAAATTTCACCACCTAAACATTGTCGCCATCAATGACGTTGCTTGCGCTGACACGCTGCTGCATTTACTCAATTTTGACAGCACACATGGACGACTGGACAGACTGGGTGTTCGTGCCGAAATTGCCATCGCTACAGACACGCCCGTATTACAGATTTTTGATCTTCAAACAGATGAACCAATTTGGCAAATTTTGCTGTTTAATCATGCAAGCCCCCAAACGCTGCCTTGGAGCGACC
>JBHAZZ010000081.1:0-19162 GCA_041781275.1 Moraxella sp. | reverse complement strand
TAGGCGAGCCTTATGCCATCACAGGGCAAGTGGTACATGGCGACAAAATCGGACGCTTGCTTGATTTTCCGACCGCCAACATCGCTCTTAATCGCAACACGCCTGCCGTGCATGGGGTGTTTGGCGTGGAAGTGAGCCTAATGGACGGTGAATTTGACCCTAGCCAAGGCGGAATAAGCCACAAGCCCAACACCTTGTTTGGCTGTGCCAATATTGGCAAACGCCCAAGCGTGGATAACGTTACGCACGATTGGCGATTGGAAGTACATTTACCAACCTTTCATGGAGATTTGTACGGACGTATGCTCAAAGTTACTTTTTTGCATTTTTTGCATGATGAAAAAAAATACCCAAATTTAGACGCCCTACAAAGCGCCATCAGCCAAGACGTTACCCAACTGATCCAATGGCGAAAAAATTTTGATATGTGATGGTTAAACATCGCAAACTTACAGTAGCCCCATGACGGTGCGCTGTTTTGTCTTTTTACTTATTTTGTCTTTTATTTTACTTAACAGTTATTAGGAATACCATGACCCCCACCCTTTGTTTAAGCCTTGATTTACTCCGCTGCCCGTCCATCACCCCCAAGGACGAAGGCTGCCAAGACCTTATCGCAGAACGCCTGACCAAACTTGGATTTAGCCCTGAATTCATGTATTTTGGCGACCCTGACGGCACAGGCATAGCCGCCCAAGTCAAAAACCTATGGGCAAGGCGTGGCAATCATGCGCCCGTCGTGTGCTTTTTGGGGCATACTGACGTTGTACCAACAGGCGATGTTTGCCATTGGCAATTTGACCCTTTTAGCCCCACCATCAAAGACGGGCTGCTGTACGCTCGGGGAGCGGCAGACATGAAAACCGCCATCGCTTGCTTTACGGTGGCGTGCGAAAACTTCATCGCCAAACACCCAAACCACCAAGGATCAATCGCCCTATTACTGACCAGCGACGAAGAAGGCGTTGCCACCAATGGCGTGGTCAAAGTCGTAGAAACCTTGGAAGCTCGTGGCGAAAAAATCACTCATTGCTTGGTGGGCGAGCCGTCCAGCACCGAAACACTCGGCGATGTCATCAAAAACGGACGGCGTGGCTCACTGGGGGGCGTACTGACCGTTACTGGCAAACAAGGTCATGTCGCTTATCCGCATTTGGCGGTCAATCCCATTCATGCTGCAATGAACGCTTTGAGCGAACTGACAAATACCACTTGGGACAATGGCAATGCTTATTTTCCGCCAACCAGTTTACAAATATCCAATTTAAATGCTGGTACAGGGGCAAATAACGTCATTCCAAAAACTTTAACCGCCGAATTTAATTTTCGTTTTTCTACCGAAACCCATGAACAAGAATTAAAAACAAAAGTTCACTCAATTTTTGATAAACATTTTAAAGACAGTAAAGCCAGTTATCACATTGATTGGCGTTTGTCAGGGCTGCCTTTTTTGACCCCAAAAGGCGATTTGGTGAATGCTTGCCGCCTTGCCATCAAAGACGTTACGGGCACAGACACCACGCTTTCTACATCGGGGGGTACGTCTGACGGTCGTTTTGTTGCACCCACTGGGGCAAATGTGGTAGAACTTGGGGTATTAAATGCCACCATTCATCAAGTGGACGAATGTGTCAGTGTAGATGACTTAGAAAAATTGACGTTAATTTATGAAAAGATTTTGGAAAATTTATTGCTTAATTAATGTCATTGACGACAATAAAATTTTAAATTGCTATTAAAAAAGTTATGGTAATTTTAAAAAATCATCAAAAAACCAATCACGATCCAATGTTATGTATTAATCCTAAAGATTTTGGATTAACCAAGTGGTATTTTGATATTGATAAAGACGCACGGTTTATCATCAAATGGGACGAAGACAAAGAACATGGGTTTGATTTTTTGGATTTTGACAAAAACATCATTTGGCAACTGAACAAACCCATTTGTCATGCCAAATTAGATCCCAGTCAGCAACTGATTTGGCTGGTAGAACGTAATAGCAACGAACAAATCACCGTTTTGCTTTATGATTATCATGGCAATCAAAAAGCCAGTCTTGTCATGCAAGACAACGTTTATCAAGCCCATTTTGGTATTACGTTATTGCCAGAAGTTTCAAAAATCGCTTTAGAATTTGGCGGCGGTCAAGATGGGCTAAAATGTTATTTTTTGCAGTTTGGTCATGATGGCATTCAAGTTGTGCAAACTTTAGACGATGATTTGTATTTGCTATTTACCTTTGATGATGATAAAAAGTGCGTCTTATTTAATTTTTATGAACAGCAATTTTTTATCACGTCATACCCAGATATACAGCCCATCAGCCAATTTCAGTTTGCTGACACCATGTATTTTTATAACATGACAAAACTACATGACAAACTGTGGCTTGTTACTGATGATTATTGTTATCGCCATTATTTGATTGATGGTGTTTCTTTACAAATCATTGATGAAATCGTGGTGTCTGGACATGAACCTACTTTAGATGATGATGGCGAAATCACTTCGCAAATCAGCGACATGAAATATCATGACAATCAACTGATTTTTTGTCATTATCAATTTACTGGAAAATATCCAAACATTCAAGAAATGCATTGGTGGGGCGTGGCTGATTTTAATGTCAGTGAATATTTGTCTAATAAAAATTTGAGATAATCATGCAAAAACGTCATCTAGACACGGGTATTTATGAACATCAATTTGCCCAAAAAGATCATTGGGTGCTTTGCCCTGATTGTCAGGCGATGGGTTTATTACATCAAAGGGCGTGCGGTCATCGTGTCTTTTATTGTCGCCACTGCGGTAAATCTTTGGACGAACATCACCATACCAAGCCCCATCACCGATTGATAAATTATAGCCGTCAGCAATTTCGTTATTATGTTTATAGCGGTCGGTTTCGCTGTTATCATTGTGGCGGTAAATGGCTAGCTTGCTCCAAATACATACCCAATACAGGGCATAAGCCACAAACATTTTATGCCATTTGCCCTTTGTGTCATCATCAAAGCATACATCACAATACCAATAATAATCAATACGTTTATGCCAACTACAATCCCTATTTGGGCATAAATCATTTTGGTTTGGCATTGGCTTTATGTACGCCCACCCGTTTTGGGGCATTATATGTTTATAATCCAGAGCATTTATGTGCACTCAAAGAATTTATCAGTGCCAATCTTAGAGAGCGCACCCAAAAAGCAGGCAATGGCTCTTATTTTTCTCGGCTACCCCCTTGGATAAAAAGCAGTAAAAACCGTGATGAAATACTAAAAGCCATTGGGCGACTTGAAAAAATGGTGATGGATAATAAATCACATACCCAAAGTCTTTAGTTCAACATGATGATTATTGATAATTATGACAAATCCAACAATCACTCTTCTTCATCATGCACATTGACCCCTTCCAAAGCGGCAATGTAACGCAAAAAATGCTCCGACCAACCAGAAATTTCCGCCGTCCACACCCCTTGATAATTAATGCCATGCGTATGCGCCGACACATCAATGATGTAATTATATTCTGCAAAGGGTTTGGGCGTGTGTTTTTTGCGGTCGCAGTCTTGACTGTCCGAAAAAACAATCAAGCGTTTGGGTTTGGGTAATTGGCGCTGTCTTATATCATCTTGAATAAAATTTAGACACTGATAGGTAAAAATGCCACCGCCGCCAAGCACTTTTTCCGCTTGCAAAATTTCTTCTTGCATGGCAAAGCCTTGTTTGACGGGCAGCCACTTGGTGTCATGGACATACTTCCAATCATCGCCTGCGGTGGCATACATACTGATGTGCTCACACAGTCCAGTTGCCAGTATCGCCATGGCGATAGCGCAGTCTAACCGAGTCATACGGCTGCGAGCGCTGACGGACGCTCTCATTGAGCCTGACACGTCCACCACAAACAGCGTATGCCCATCAAGTTTGGGTAAATTTGCCAAACTTTTTGCCATCATCTCGCCTAGCACATCGGCATACTTTGATGCTCCACGCTTTGGCAAACTTCGCACCGCAGCGATATAATTGATGGGCAGCAGCATTTTGGTATTAAGCTGCGTTAAGCCTTGTAAAATCAGTCCTTCTTCCACGCCTGCCTGCTGCATATTGCGTAGATTTCGTAGGTACGCCAATGCGCCCAGTTTGCGCTCTTCAATCAGCCTCTGCCAAGTTTGCCGTTTGTCCTTGCCTGACGACAGCGCCACTTCCCATGTGTCAGGCACAGGCAGCGTATCTTCTGCTAGCTGCCGAAATAGTAGCGCCTGCTCATCGGTTTTGGGCTTTGGGTGCACCATAAACATGACATCACGCAATTTGACGACCGTTTTGCGGTTATATTTGGCAAGCTGATAAGCGTCAAATTTGACAAATGCTCGAGCCAGTCCCTTTTTGACTTGTTTGGACAAAGGCTTTTTACCGTCCGCCCAATACAGCGCCAAAAATTCCGTCATCTCATCAGGACGCAAAATCACCAACTCTAGCAAGTTTGCCACCAAGCCTTTGTGGGTATTTAGCCGTGCCATCTCACGAGCGATAAACAGCGGCACATGGCGCAATTTTTGTTCATGGCGAGCGTCATGGGCGATTTGATACACCACAGACGGCTCAACAAGGGGAATCAGCCGTGCCATCTCTTGAGCAATGGACACCCCATCTTGATACGCCACATCTTCCCAAAGCAAATTTGCCATCACCAAACGGCGTAGCGCCGCTTCATTGGACTGTTTGGCAGCTGGCGCACCATGACCGCCCGCCAAACGATGCGCAAAATCTTTGATACTCGCCTTTAGATTGGTTTTCATAAATTGCTGGCTCTTAAAAAAAACGGCAATAAAAAAGTCGGGGAACAAGCGATTAAAGTCAAGTTGCTCTACCAACTGAGCTACATTTATCAAGCGATAAATGGCAGGACTCGAACCTGCGACCGACCGTTGAACAAACGAAGTAACTTTAATCTACACCACCGACCTTTTTATCTTAACAAACCTTGCCCAAAAACACAATAAAAAAAACCACTTAACAAAGTGGCTTAATTTAAGTCGGGGAACAGGCGCAAACAGTCTTTAATTGCACAAGGCAATTTAGGAGTCGAACCTAATAAACCAGAAGTAACTGTTTACTACACCACCGACTTTTTTATTATAGCTGATTTTATGCAAAGTTCAAGCGCATTGGCTTTTGACGGCTTTTTAAGCATTTTAAGAAAGATTAACAGCCAAAATGCGGTTACGTTTATTTTCTGCGTCCACCAATTCATCGGCAATGCCCATCGCCTGAAAACTGTCGGGATCGGCAAGCTTCCACATATCGTCAAGCACTTTGCGACCGCTGTCGCCCGTCAATAGCGACCCTGAGTCAATAAACTGATAATGTTCGGACAACAGTTTGATCCACCCATCAGGCTGGCGGCGCACGATGTGATGGGGCTTTAGCTGACTGGGGTGCGACAGTCCAGCGCAGCCAACAAGATCTGCCAGTGCTTTTAGGGTATTGGCATGGAAATTTTTGACACGTTGGGATTTGTCAGGCACATCAAGCGCTTTTTGGCGGGCTTTGTCTTGGGTGGCGACCCCTGTGGGGCATTTGTTGGTGTGGCAAGAACGTGATTGAATACAGCCTACCGCAAACATAAAGCCACGAGCCGAATTACACCAATCCGCCCCAAGTCCCATCATCTTGGCAATGTCAAAACTGCTGATGATTTTACCACTGACGCCCACTTTGATTTTATGACGAATGCCCGCCCCCACCAAAGTATTTTGTACAAAAATCAATGCGTCCACCAAAGGCATACCCACAGAATCCATAAATTCCACAGGGGCAGCACCCGTACCACCTTCAGCGCCATCAATGACGATAAAATCAGGGTAATTGTCTTCTTCTATCATCGCTTTGACAATCGCCATAAATTCCCACGGCATACCAATACACAGCTTAAAACCCACAGGTTTGCCGCCAGAAAGTTCACGCAATGTTTGCCAAAACTGCACCAGCTCTCTGGGGGTGCTAAATTCTGGGTGTGTGGCGGGCGAAATGCAGTCCTTACCCATGGGAATGTCTCGGGTCGTAGCAATTTCTTCGGTAATCTTGGACGCAGGCAAGACACCACCTTTACCAGGTTTGGCACCTTGCGACAGCTTGATTTCAATCATTTTGACTTGTGGCAAACTGGCACGCTGTTTGAAAGTTTCAGGATTAAAACGCCCATGTTCATCACGACAACCAAAATACGCCGTACCAAGCTCCCAAATCAAATCACCACCATGCTTTTGATGATAAGGACTGATACTGCCTTCACCCGTATCATGGGCAAAACCGCCTTCTTTTGCGCCTTTATTAAGCGCTTCAATCGCCGCTGCCGACAGCGCCCCAAAACTCATCGCCGAAATGTTAAACACCGACATATCATAAGGCTGCCTACAGCGTTCATTGCCAATATGCACCCGAAAGTCATGATTGTCAATTTTATGACTGCGCCCTGAATGCAAAAACCAGTCTGTACCCACTTTTTGTAAGTCGCTTAGGCTACCAAATGCGGTGGTGCTGTCCAAATTTTTGGCACGCTGATACACAATGGATCGCTGCTGACGAGAAAAAGGCACTTCTTCTTTGTCGCCTTCCAAAAAATATTGGCGAATTTCAGGGCGAAAACCTTCAAACAAAAAGCGAATGTGTCCGCTGATGGGATAATTGCGCAAAATCGCATGGCGTTTTTGGTTGATGTTATAAACACCAAGACAGGATAGGCACACCACAATGACCAGCAGCCACCACACTTTAAAAAACCACGCCACAGGAATTAGGGCGATACATACCCAAAACAAAAAGTAGCGGGGCATGATCAAAAAGAAATAATTCGCCGAATCATTAGAAGGCTTAGAATAAGACATAATCAATCCAATCAAACTGTGGCAAAAGTTTTACCTTAAGCAATAACGAACACATAAATTAAGGGCTTGCCGATAATTCCGCAAACCCTATCAAAACAGTTCTTTTGATTGAAAAAATTATAGCATAGGCAATTTATCATGAAAATTTGATAATACTAATACTCCTATCAATAAAATTAATAAGAATAAAAATTATGCAATTTATCAGCAATAAATACCGTTTAGGGGCGAGTAATGACCTTTTGGTGCAGTTTTGCCAGTCCTGTCTGCATGGCTTCTTGCAGCACTTCGGTTAATTGCTTGCAGTCTCGCCCTTCTGGGTAAATGGGGGGCAGCGGCAACACATGAACGGTAATGCCATCGGTATCAGCGACAAGTCTTAGGCTTTCTGCCATGGTGCGTTTGTTGTAGTACGCCGCTTCGTCCGACAAACTGCCGTCTTTATTGACATACGCAATCACCACAGGACAAATTGGCAGCCCCGTATCTATGGACGCTTGTAGCAGTTTGCCGTGGATTTTTTTGATTTTTTTGCCGTCGGTGGTGGTGGCTTCAGGGAAAAATATCACCGATGAGCCTTTTTGTAAAAAACTGGCAATCTGCTGCGCCACTTCACCGACATCGCCCGAGCCACGTTTGATAAACAAAGTACCACCGGCTTTGGCAAGCTTACCAAAAATCGGCCATTCACCAATTTCCGCTTTGGACAAAAAGAAAACAGGCGCAACGCTGCCCAGTACAGGAATGTCTAGCCAACTGATGTGATTGGATACCCAAAGTCCGTGTTGCTGTGGCACAGGTTCTACTTGTTTGACTTGCACCCCAAAAGACAGCGTCATTTTACGGCAAAAGGTCTGCAAATACGGCGGTAATTTGTCTCTGGGCGGCTCACCCGAAAATGCCCCCAGTTTTTTAGCGGCACGAAAGCCCCCAATCAAAGTCGCACTCATGCTAATGAGTTTTTTGCTGCGTTGGTATTGTGTTTGAATAAAATTTGTCATACTATTTCACAAGGCAATAAAAACGCCATACTATTAAAAAACTTGCCAGATTACAAGCGGTTTTGTGGCTGTTTTGGAGTTTATCATGAATAAAGTTTACTTATGTGCTTTGGGGCTGTTGATTGGTGGCAGTGCTTTTGCAAATACGATTGATGTAGAAAAATGCCTTACCCATGCTTATCCCAACATCAAAAGCGTCAAAAATGGCGTCATCACCTTTAAAGATGGCGCCAGTGTTCCCCTTGGCACGGTTTCTGGTGCACCTTTTACCCAAAGACTCAAAAACGCCAGTGTCGCCGATCAACTATCGCAAACTTATCCCTTGACTTTTGTCATACCCAAACAATACCAAGACGCAGGCAGACTGCGAGACGATCGCTTTTTTAAGGCATTGTATGGCAACAATAAAACCCAAGTACAAAACAACTTAATCGCCGTTACTTGGAAACCCAGTGGTAAAAAAATCTATTTTAATCAACAAAATAACGCCGCTGCCCAATTACAAAAAGCTGGAGATGAAATCGCCCAAAACCCCGCCTTGACAAAATACGTCAGTCAATCTTTGGGGGCGTTTAATTGGCGAGTGATTGCCGGCACACAGCGGTTAAGCAGCCACAGTTTTGGGGTGGCGGTGGATTTTCAGCTTCCCAAAGCCCAACATAGGTATTGGCGATGGAGCGGCTGCACCAGTGAAGACAAGCCCTGCCCCTACCCATCAGAGCTATTGGCGGACAAACAACTGCTTGAAGTGGTAAAAATCTTTGAAAAACATGGATTTATTTGGGGTGGCAAATGGGCAAGTTATGACAGTCCGCATTTTGAATATCGCCCGGAGCTGTTAATTGCTCAGTGTAGAAACTAAACCAAATAACATCATCACCCACAAAAAAACACCGTCTATCCAAACAATAAACGGTGTTTTTATCAGTATTGGTTAAGCACTCGGCAAGGGCGGTGGCAGCTCATCGGCTTTGATGACACTCACACGATTAATCTCAGGGACTTCGTGTTGGTATTCTTTGGGCTCTCTGGGCTCTTCGCCTGCCATGATTTGCAACAACTGCTCACGATCGATGGTTTCCCATTTCATCAGCGCTTCTACCATGGCGTGCATTTTGTCGTGATTTTGATCAATCAATTTGTATGCCACAGCGTACTGCTCTTCTAGGATACGGCGAATCTCTTCGTCCACTTTTTGTTGGGTGGCTTCAGAGATGGTGCGTGTTGATCCACCGAAATACCCTGCGCTTTCTTCATCTTCATAAACCATGATACCAAGTTTGTCACTCATGCCGTATTTGGTAACCATCGCACGAGCCAGTTTGGTGGCACGTTCAAAATCATTAGATGCGCCCGTAGATTGACGATTGATAAAGATTTCTTCAGCAATACGCCCACCAAACAAAATGGACAAATCGTTAAGCATTTTGTCTTTATAACTGCTTACAGCATCCTGCTCAGGAAGCTGCCACGTTACCCCAAGCGCCCAACCACGGGGCATGATGGTTACTTTGTGTACAGGATCGGCGTCAGGCAAAAGCTCCGCCACCAGTGCGTGCCCTGCTTCATGATAGGCGGTGGCACGGCGCTCTTTTTCGCTAAGTACCATAGACTTACGTTCAGGGCCCATATACAGCTTGTCTTTGGCGTCTTCAAAGTCGTTCATGTCCACACTGGCTTTATTGCGCCGAGCAGCAAACAAAGCAGCTTCATTGACAAGGTTGGCAAGCTGCGCCCCACTAAATCCGGGGGTACCACGAGCCAAGGCATTGACGTCCACACCGATGGTTTGTGGCAGTTTTTTCAAATGCACGTTTAAAATTTGTTCACGCCCTTTGATGTCAGGCAGTCCCACCGATACTTGACGGTCAAAACGACCAGGACGCAGTAAGGCTTTATCCAACACGTCCACACGGTTGGTGGCGGCAATCACAATCACCCCGTCATTGCCTTCAAAACCGTCCATCTCTACCAAAAGTTGGTTTAGGGTTTGTTCACGTTCATCATTACCGCCGCCCATGCCTGCGCCACGATGACGACCCACCGCATCAATCTCATCAATAAAAATGATACAAGGGGCGTTTTTTTTGGCTTGCTCAAACATATCACGCACACGGCTAGCGCCCACACCCACAAACATCTCTACAAAGTCCGAACCCGAAATGGAAAAAAACGGCACTTTGGCTTCACCAGCAATGGCTTTGGCAAGCAGTGTTTTACCCGTCCCTGGTGGCCCTACCATCAGTACACCACGTGGAATGGTCGCCCCAAGCTTGGTGAATTTTTCGGGGTCTTTTAAGAAATCCACCACTTCTACTACTTCTTGTTTGGACTCTTCACAGCCTGCCACATCGGCAAAAGTAACTTTGATTTCGTCTTCTGACAGCATTTTGGCTTTGGATTTGCCAAAACTCATGGGGTTACGACCGCCCATACTACCACCGCCACCGCTCATGCTTCTACTAAACAGCCACAAAAGACCGATGATCAGCAAAATCGGAAAAGCCGCAATCAACAGTTGTGTACCAATACCCCGACGCTCTGGCACTGCGCCAGTAACTTCTACGTTGTGTTTACGCAGTAGGGGCATAAGTTCGTTATCGGTAATGGCAGGTCTGATGGTCGTAAAGTCCGAACCGTTCGCCTTCGTTCCTGAAATCTCTTCGCCGTCAATTTCAATTTTTTTGATGTCGCCTTCAGCCACCGCCGTTACAAACGCTGAATAATTCATCACGTCTGCTTTATTGGCGCCACGGTCAAGTGTGCTAAAAATAAACACCACCACAGCGATAACTATTAGCCATAAGAATATATTTTTTGCCATATCTCTCACAATTTAATGGGCACCTAAACCATAACGCAAACCGCCAAAGCGTTTGTCCGTATGGGGTATTTGGGCGACATTTTTTTACAATTTTTTTGGATAATTAATAACCAGATGTCTTTCTTGATTTACATAACTTTTTAATATAAGGATTTTAGTTATAAAATCAAGCGATTTTCCACCTTATTTTATCGCCACCCAAAACATTTCTTTGGAGCGGGGACGGGACGCAGCAGGTTTAATGCTTTTGATTTTGCTAAACTGTTTTTGCATATTGGCACGCAGTTCTTGTGAGCCTTCACCTTGGAAAACCTTCATGATCAAAGCGCCCCCTTCTGGAAGCACTTTTAGGGCAAAATCCACCGCCAACTCACACAAATACATCATGCGGGGCTGATCTACCGCAGGCATACCCGACGTGTTGGGCGCCATGTCTGAAAGCACCACATCAACTTTGCGTCCACCCACTTCGTCCATGATGGCATTAAACACGCTTTCTTCACGAAAATCGCCTTGAATAAAGGTAACGTTTTCTAGCGTGTCCATCGGCAAAATGTCAGAAGCAATCAGCACACCTGTATCGCCCACAAGCTGTCCTGCCACCTGCGACCAACTACCTGGTGCCGACCCCAAATCCACCACGGTCATGCCTTTTTTGATCAAGCTTGTTTTTTCGTTGATTTCCAAAAGCTTATAAGCGGCTCTTGCCCGATAGCCGTCTTTTTGGGCTTTTTTGACATAAAAATCATCAATGTGTTCTTGCATCCATGCTTTGGACGATTTGGAGAATTTTTTGTTAGTAATGCGAGTTGCCATAATGGTTGTTAGACAAGAAAATCAGTCGCTTAGTTTACCATTATTGACATAAAAATGGCAAAATTTCTGCTATAATAAGGTAAATTTTTTGGAAAAACATATATGTCCCTAAATAACAATGCCCTAAGCCGTGAAGACATCAAAAACTTGCGTGGTATCGGACACGAACTAAGCCCCATCATCACTGTTGGTGCCAATGGTCTTAGCCCAACTTTGATTGAAGAAACCGCCCGTGCTTTGACCGACCACGAACTCATCAAAGTCAAAATCCCCGCAGGTTCCAGCCAAGAACGCAAAGACTGTGCCAACACTTTAGCATCAGCAACAGACAGCCAAGTGGTGCATCATATCGGACGCATGGTCTTATTATTTCGCAAAAATTCCGAAGCCAACCCCAAACTGTCCAATCTTAGCCGTTTTGGGTTTTGATACACATTTTGATCAATGGGTAAAAAATGGCAGCACATCATGACTCTTTGATACAGCTTTTAACCAAGGCTCATCAGCAGGCGTTTTGTACTGCCATTTACCAAAATTCTTTGGCTGCTTGCCATACAGACAATTATCGCTGGTATCACGTTTTTGAGCTTACGCCCATCGCCGAAAATCCCCAACTTGTCTTACCACAACAAAGCCCAAAAGTGCTGATATGTATGGGACTGATGTCTGATGATTTTATTTATAAAAATCGTTTAGAAATCAGCTATTTTATTGAAAAAACGCCTTTACTTGACTTACACATCGCCAACAGTCGCCATCACCGAGCTGACTTTTTGTGGCAAGAACATTGCCTAGAGTGCTTTATAGAATACGATGGGACAACTGCTTATTTTGAAAGCAATGTCGCTTTAGATGGTCGTTATAATACCTATCATTTTGACGCTTATCGCACGCCAAACGCCCTACCGCCCAGACAAGCCAAACTTAGCGATATGCTCATCAGCAACGCCATCAATCACTGTGATGTCGTGGACAATTTTTATTCTCGCCACATCAGCTTAACGGGCAACAAAGGGGCGACGCCCACCTGTATCAATCCTTGCGTTATTTTATATCCTGACGGCACACCAATTTATTATGCGCCACGTCATGCCAATCCGCCCGATTTTCACAACAAAAATTATTGGCACACACTCGATTTAAATGCTTAAATTTTTAACTAATTGAACAATATTTAAACAATAAATCACTTAAACAAAAAGACAAGGCACGTTACAATACCTTGTCTTTTTAGATTTGCCATGACTTATTGTTCGTTCATCGCCAAGTAAGTACCACTTGTGCTAGAAGCGTCTAAATAACGACTATCACGCCATACGGTGTAACCATTGTGTTGGGCGTATGGGCTGAATTTATTTTGGCGAAAATCTGAAATCCATTGACTGCCATTATAAATTTGGATATGACCGTGGGGGTTTTTGCTGGTGCGGTTAAATACCACCACATCGCCCACTTGGGGGACATAGTTGTTATTGCTGATTTTGGTAAAGCCTGCCCCTGCCAATGTGCCGTGTGCATACTGGTAAGCTGATGGTAGCGGTGTGAATTTGTAACCGGCTGATTGTAGGGCTTTTCGTACATATAACGCACAGCGTCCTACACTTCTGCCTAATGCGGCACGAGACGCAGCACGAGCGGCAACACTGGGAGCGGCGCTGCCATCAAGAGTAGCGGCTGACGATGAGTATTGTGCGTTGTACGCATTAAAACTGTCTCTGGTTTGGGCGTACTCTTGGCTATAGGTCAAGCCTGCATTGCTGGATGCGGCGGTCAAAAATTCATGATCGCTATTTGCAACATTGGCAAAGCGCTGAGTTTGATTGGAATTGGCAATCAAGGCATCAATTGCGCTATCTAGTTGATCACCATTAATCACTTGCGTGGCAGGCTGCCCTGGGACAACCACTTTAACGCTTTTGCTTGCCGATGTGATGGTGATGGTACCACTTTGGGCATGAGCGGTCATAGACAGACCGATCGCCGACATTAACCAAAATGCTTTTTTCATAAAATTAACCCTACATCGCTAAACTACAAAAGCCAGTAAGGTTGCAAAGTTGGCTAAAGTAGGTTAGTGATGTTTTTTAAATTGGTGTACAATATGTTGGTTTGACACGTTTAACAATGACCTTAAAGTACTAGGTGCTGCCAATCCAACGCCAGACCCCATGTCTGAGCTTACTTACTACTATAGGTATCTTATGACCACCAAATCCTTTGATGACTTATGGATAAAAACCCACAAACCCAACCACCTTGCCAGTCGTATAGAGCAGCAAGCCGCCGCTGGAGCACAGATACCCGATGTACTTGCTGAGCGTTTGGCACGGTTGAACCATCTGACTGACATCGCCACACCCCTACTATCCAGTCTCCTAGGGACAGCAGTTGTGGACGGTTGTCAAGTTGCCTTTGTCAGTGAAAACTGCATTACGCTGTCTTTTCCCACAATGACGGCGGTCAATCATGTCCGTTACCTGCAAGAACAGTGCCTACAAACTTTACGCACACACCCCGAATTTCATCCGTTCATTCAAATTAAGGTTGTCCAGTCCCCAAAAAGGCGTGAGTTTAAAGCCAGCCCCAAAGAAAAAACCCCTTTGAGTCAAAGCACGAAACATACTATAACACAGACAGCAAACCTTGTCATCACAAGCCCCAAACTTCGTGATGCGCTTTTGACACTGGCACAAGGTGACGATGACTCAAGTGAACATTAATGAAGTTCTGCTTGGATTTTGTAATTTTATGTAATTATTGTTATCAATTTTTATTAATGGTGGATTAATCATAAAAATGGTACTTTTGTAAACCCTTTATACACAAAAGCCAGCTTAAAAAATCAAACTGGCTTTATGTTACTTATCAAACATCACAAAAACTTAATTTGTTACAGATTTATTGCAATGCGATTTTAAGGCTTTGGTTTTATTAATCATTTTATAAAAAGCCATTCATTTTATTGAATAATTTTGGCTAAATTATAAACAATCGGACAGGATTCCTTATTACAAAATGTTACAATTTCAAAGGCAGATGGGTCAGCAAGTACCGCCCGAATGAGCGCATTATTCAGCGCATGACCAGATTTATAGGCAGAAAATTTACCCAATAACGCCCGCCCGATCACATACAAATCCCCCACTGCATCTAACATTTTATGGCGGACAAATTCGTTGGGATAACGCAAGCCCCCTTCATTGACGATAGATGTGTCATCAAGCACCACCGCATTATCTAGGCTGCCGCCCAGTGCCAAATTGTGTTTGTGCAATTCTTCTAAGTCTTTTAAAAAGCCAAAAGTACGAGCTTGCCCCACTTCTTTGGCGAAGTTGGCGGTATTAAAATCTAACGTGGTTTTTTGTTCGGTGGCTTTGATGGCTTGATGATCAAAATCAATCTCAAATTCCATAAAAAATCCATCATCGTACGGCGCAAGGGTTGCCCATTTGTCGCCATCTTGGACTTTGACGGTTTTGGTCAGGCGGATAAACTCTTTGGGGACGGGCTGCTCGGCAACACCTGCATGATCCAGCAAAAACAAAAAAGGCGCTGCACTGCCGTCCATGATGGGAATTTCAGGGGCATTGACATGAATGAACAAATTATCAATGCCAAATGCCGCCACCGCAGACAACAAATGCTCCACCGTCCCCACACGGGCATGACCTGCCACCAGATTTGATGACATCATGGTATCTTGCACTAAATCGGCATTCATGGGAATCTGAGCATCGTTCAAATCCGTACGCACAAAGACAATCCCCGTCCCCACAGGGGCAGGCGCTAGAGTTAAGGTTACTTTTTTGCCACTATGCAAACCGATACCCGTGGCGGTGATGGCAGTCGCTAATGTACGCTGATAACAAGGCATGATATTCAATGGTTTACTCAATTTGTTACAAAATATGTGCATTTTAGCATTAAGCGGAAAATTTGTCATCTTAGCGTACACTTTGGTAAGCTGATTATTTTTTATCTTTTTATTTGATAAAACTCATGATGACAGCAGAAAGTTTTTGCCAAAAAACATCGCCATCGGGCGCAAACAGCCAAAGCACCACCACCAAAGCATATAAAATGGCATAATGCAGGGGCTTATTTTTTTCAAAAAATTTAAACGCCGTGCCTGATGATTTTTTGAGCTTCATACCAAGCAAATTGACGCTATACCATTCATCAAGCAATAAATGTACCAATGCACCAACAAAAACAAACGCCCCAAACACCCAACTGACAAAAGCGGTCATCTTTAGCCCATAAAACGCCCCGTACACCGTCAATAGCGCAAACATCGCCATATATGGCACAGAATGCACCATGCCCCGATGTACCGTCAAACGATTAAATAACTCAAAAATGCCAAATTTTAGCACACAAAACGCCACCACCCACAGCACCAAGGCGTGCACCACCTTATCCACGCCCGTTTGATAAGACGCATAAAGCACCGCCGTCAAAGTCGCCAAAAAAATAGATGCCCAATAAAAGCCTTTTTTGGCAGGGCGAGAATAATGTAAATCAATGTCAGGCAGCAGCCCACCCATCGTGCCCAACAACGCACAAAAAACGGCAGTACCCACACTGATAAATTGCACATAAATCCCAGCGGTCGCAAGCGCCACAGAAACAACCCCTGCCACGCTAAGATGTGTATTAAAATTTGCCATGAGAGAATTAAGGTGATGATGAATTGGTTAATTTTAACACAAAAAAACAAATCCCCAAGCCAAACAGCTTGGGGATTGTAGAATGGTGGCATCCCATAGGGGATTCGAACCCCTGTTACCGCCGTGAAAGGGCGATGTCCTAGGCCTCTAGACGAATGGGACGCAATGAGTAACTTATGAAATAAGTCTAAAATGTAAGAATATGCCTAGGTGCTTACATTTTAACTTAACTGGTGGAGCTAAGCGGAGTCGAACCGCTGACCCCTACAATGCCATTGTAGTGCTCTACCAACTGAGCTATAGCCCCTTGCGTTAAGGTGTGCGTATTATAATAAGGTCTGTTTTGACTGTCAAGCGTTTTTTAAAAATATTTTTAAAAAATTTATTTTTGCCAGCGATATTGGTTACCAAAGCCTTTATATTCCACAAAAACACGCTTATCATCAATCAGTACTTTTTTTAGTAGCCACCCCACTTCTTTGGCGGTTTGATTGTGCGTCCATTCATCAGTCTCATCGCTTGGGGCGTCTGGGTACTGCTCTTGATAACGGCGTTTACGGTTATGCCAAACCGTCATCAAGGGCGTGCCTTGCCAGTCGTAATTTTCTCCACCCACCAGATCACGCACCGCAAATGTCTTATCGCCATTGATGGCACACCACATATACACCATGCCTTGTAGGTAGCTTAATACTTTGGCTTGTTCCATTTCATCAAGTCCCACCACGCCATTGACGGTCGTTATCGGCGAAGACAGCGCTTCATCTGCATACAACATCATTTACTCCAAATCATATCAACCATAAAAGAAGGGGAGATTATCATAACCCCCCCCCCCCCCGATTTTTTGTCAATACTCGCTCAACTCACTCAATTACTCCACCAAAAAATCAGGCAGACCTTTATTCACTTCTTCTAATTTTTTGAGTTTTTTCTTGCCCAGTGCACCAAGCACTTCACAAGCATGGCGCAATCTTGCAAGCGTCATGTCCGCTCCAATGATATACATGGAGTTCATCACAGGGGTGCTGGCGGTCGATCCGGCAATCGCCACAAAAAACGGCTGCATAAAGTCTTTCAGTTTGATATCAAAGTGCGCTGACAGCCCTTTCATCACTTGATAAATGTTGTTTTCTGACCACTGTGGCAGACTTTCTAATTGCCAAGTTGCCAAATATAAAATTTCTAAAATTTGCTCTTGGCTGAGTGTCTTATGCGCAAAATCTTCGGCAGTGATGTTTGGCAAATTTTGAAAATAAAAACCCGCCCAATTTACCGCATCGGACAAGACATTAATGCGTGGGGCGATGGCTTTGGCAATGGCGGTCAATTTATCATCATCACTTGCCCAAGCAAGCAGTCTGTTTTTGAGTTCGGCAGGGCTTAAGCTTCTTAGGTATTCGCCATTGAGCCAATAAAGTTTCTCAATGTCAAACACTGGCCCGCCCAAAGACACTCGCTTAATGTCAAAACTTGCCACCATTTCATCTAGGCTAAATTTTTCAGCTTCGTTTGGCAAACTGTAACCCATGCGCCCCAAATAATTAAGCAACGCTTCAGGCAATACGCCTGCATCACGATAATAAGTGATGGACGTGGGGTTTTTGCGTTTGGAAAGTTTGGACTTGTCAGGGTTGCGCAAAAGTGGCATATGACAAAGCACGGGCATTTCCCACCCAAAATATTCATACAAAAGTTTATGCTTGGGCGCAGACGAAATCCACTCTTCGCCACGAATGACATGGCTGATTTGCATCAGATGATCATCAACGACATTGGCAAGGTGATACGTCGGCAATCCGTCTGTTTTTAATAACACTTGCATATCCACCTGCTCCCAAGGAATGCTGATCTCGCCACGCAACATATCACTAAATACGCAGTCGCCTTCGGTTGGTACTTTCATGCGAATGACAAAGGGCTTACCGCTGGCTGCCAATTTGTCGCTTTCTTCACGGCTGATATTGGCATAACGTCCGTCATATTTGACAGGCAAGCCTTGCGCCATTTGTTCTTCACGCATTTTGTCCAGCTCTTCGGGGGTGCAAAAACAGCGAAAGGCGTGCCCCTTATCCAAAAGCTCTTGGGCGTATTTTTGATAAATTGCCGATCGCTCACTTTGGCGGTATGGAGCAAATGGCCCGCCCACGTCAGGCCCTTCACTCCATGACAGTCCCGTCCATTTTAGAGCGTCCAAAATCATCGCTTCGCTTTGGGCGGTGGAACGCACTTGGTCGGTGTCTTCAATACGCAAAATAAACTCACCACCCATAGATTTGGCAAATACCATATTAAAAAGGGCAATATACGCCGTGCCAACATGGGGAAAGCCTGTGGGGGAAGGGGCAATACGGGTACGAACGGGTTTGGTCATGATGTGTCTCTACTTTTATCAAAATGTGCTTATCATATCAAATCTTGGCAAGGTTGTCCGCATAACTTTTATTATGGCGTTTTTTGCCCTTGTAAAGCGGTAAAAAAGTCCTATTATTTGTATGTTTAACCTTAAAATGAGCAAGACAATGATTGATGCTAACACCACTTTAGACAGCCGTTTGCATTTGGTTGATTTTACAAAAACGGACGCAGACACCCTAAAACGCTTAGTTTTGGACACCTTAGACACCGCCAACGCCTTTTTAGACGAACTGCCCCAAAAAGAAGGGGAAGCTTTGACCGTCATTGATGAGTTTGGCGCAATCACTCGTCAGCTTGGGCGGTATTTTGGGGTTTTATCACATCTAAACAGCGTACTTGGCACAGACAAGCTGCGTACAGAGCACCACGATGTCCTGCCTGCTTTGTCTGCCTTTTTTAGCAAAATGGGACAATCAGCGCCCCTGTATCAGCGCTACCAAGACGCCAAAAACAGCCCACAAGCCCAAGAAAATCCTGCCCTAAAACGAGCCATTGAACTGGCGTTACAAAATTTTGAATTGTCGGGTGTGGGCTT
>JBHAZZ010000080.1:0-4385 GCA_041781275.1 Moraxella sp. | reverse complement strand
CGATTTTGTCAGACACCGCCGCCGCTTCTTCTTGGTCGTGCGTTACCATGATACTGGTAATGCCGATTTCTTTTTGGATATTTTTTAGCGATGTTCTAAGCTCTTTACGCACTTTGGCGTCCAACGCCCCAAACGGCTCATCAAGCAGCAAAAGCTTGGGATTGGTCGCCAATGCCCGTGCCAGAGCAATACGCTGTCTTTGCCCGCCTGACAGCTCGTGTGGGTAGCGGTCTTTGGTGTGGGGCAGTTGCACCAATTCCAAAAGCTCCGTCACCCGTTTGGCGATGACGGCTTTATTGGGTTTGTCTTTGAGCAGGGTCAAGCCAAAAGCGATGTTTTGGGCGACTGTTTTGTGGCGAAATAGGGCGTAACTTTGAAACACAAAGCCAATGCCCCGTTTTTGTACTGGGGTGTCGGTAACGTCGGTGCCATCAAACAAAATGCGTCCGCTGTCTGCCGTTTCAAGCCCTGCAATGATACGCAGTAGCGTGGTTTTGCCGCAGCCAGAAGGACCCAGTAGCGTGGCAAGTTCCCCTGTTTTGATGTCAATGTTGATGTCTTTTAGGGCGTGAAAACTGCCAAAATGTTTGTCAATGTGGTTGATTTGAATGCTCATGGTTGTCCTTGTTATCTGTAGATGAGTTTTGTTGGTGGCTTAAGTTCTTTTTTGGCTCATGAGCTGCTGCAAAGCAAGCGTTACCAGTGCCAAAAGAGCAAGCAGGCTAGACAGCGCAAATGCCGTGGTAAAGGCGTATTCGTTATAGGCAATTTCAATCATCAAAGGCATGGTGTTGGTTTCGCCACGAATGTGCCCTGACACCACCGACACCGCCCCAAACTCGCCCATCGCACGGGCATTGGTCAAAATAATGCCATACAGCAGCGCCCATTTGATGTTGGGTAGGGTGATGTGCCAAAACATCTGCCAGCCATTTGCCCCAAGGGTTAGCCCTGCTTCTTCTTCGCTGTCGCCTTGGGCTTGCATTAATGGAATCAGCTCACGAGCAATAAACGGAAAAGTAACAAACAAAGTAGCAAGTACAATCCCTGGAATGGCAAAGATGATTTGTATATTGTGGCTTTCAAGCCAGCCGCCAAACCAAGTATTTGCCCCAAACAGCAGCACAAACATCAGCCCTGCCACCACAGGTGACACCGCAAAAGGCAAATCCAGCAACGTGGTAATGATAAATTTACCACGGAATTTGTGGCGGGTAATCAGATACGCCAGCGTTACGCCGATGATGGTATTGACAGGTAGCACAATGGCGGTAGTGATGAGCGTCAGTTTGATGGCGTGCAGTGAATCAGGCTCGCTTAGGGCGGACAAATACGCCTGCCAGCCGTCTTTTAGGGCTTCATAAAACACCGCCCCCAATGGCACAACCAACATGACCGTCATAAATAAGACAGCAAGAGTGATGAGCAGATAACGCACCCAAGGCGCATCTTTGGTGGCTAGGTTTTTTTGATAAGCGTACTTAGATTGACTTGCCATAATGTTGTCTTTTTGGTTAAATGTTGGGTAGTGCTAAGGTTTAGTTGGTTTTTGCGCCAAGCCGTGCCGACAGTTTCCATTGAGCAAAGTTAATGGCAAACAAAATTATGAGCGACAAAAGCAGCATAAACAGTGCCACACAAGACGCACCCGCCACATCAAATTGCTCAAGTTTGCTGACAATAATCAAGGGCAAAATCTCTGACTGCATGGGAATGTTGCCTGCAATAAAAATCACCGAGCCATATTCGCCTGTGGCACGGGCAAACATCATGCCAGCACCAATTAAGATGGCAGGGGTGATTTCAGGTAAAATGACCCGAAAAAAGGTGGACAAACGACTTGCGCCCATCACCGCCGCCGCTTCTTCAAATTCTACCGACATCTCCGCCAGTACAGGCTGCACCGCCCGCACAATAAAAGGAAAGCTGACCACCACCAGCGCCAGCCAAATGCCAATCGGGGTAAAGGCGATTTTGATGGGTTCGCCTGTCAATAGCACGCCCAGTTTGGCGAACACTTGTCCAAAAATCCCATTGGGGGCGTACAAGGTGGCAAGGGCAATGCCTGTAACGGCGGTGGGTAGGGCAAAGGGCAAATCCACCAAGGCATTGATAAAAGACTTACCCCAAAAATCATAACGCACCAACACCCACGCCACCAGCACCCCAAAGACGACATTGGTCAAGGTCGCCAAAATCGCCATGCCAAGTGATAATTTTAGGGCGGCAAAAACTTGCGGTTCAAAGATGGTAGCGGCGATGTCTGACAGCCCCATTTCAAAGGTGCTGATAAACATCATCAAAAACGGCAATACCACCAAAAGCGATAAAGAAAACACGCTTACGCCCATGCTTAACCCAAAAAACGGCATGACACGGCGATGACGGTTTTTATTTAGGGGTGCGGTGGTAGTAGACATGAGTTTTCCAGTGTTGGCTGATAAAAGTTGGCTTACTTTAAAAGAATTGTTCATAAAAAACTAACAAAAAATAAGAATGTCTATTTTCGTTTTTGGAATTTGGGTGGGCGATGGTGCGGTGATGAATGATGATGGTTGATTTTTACATTTTGTTACACCTTGCACAAAAATAAAGTCTTATAATACAATGTGTTAATTTGACTGGATTAATTTGACTAAGCATAGGTGGTTGAGATGAAATTTGTGGCTTTTCCTTTGATGATGGCAGTTGGCTTGGCAGCAAGCCCTTTGGCACAGGCGTTAGAGCCGATGTTTTATGCGCCGTTTTTGGACGAGACCGACAAGGTCAGCGAATGGGCATTGACTTGTAATAACATCAATACCTGTTATGCCGATGGCTATCATGTTGATGATTATGAAGATGAGCATTTGGCAAGTCTGCTACTAAAACGCACCGCCGACCATCAACTGACGGCAAAGGTTAATGTGGCAAACTACGATGATGAAACCCCCGTCAGTCAGCTTTTTATGCGTGTGGCAGGTCGCAATATGGGTCAGCTTGCCAAAGATGGCGAACGTTTTAGATTAAGCGCTACACAAATCAGTGCCATCACAGACAGCGTGGCAAAAACAGGCACGGTGCAGATTGAGTTTTATCATGGTAAAGACGTGTACAAAGTTTCCGACGAAGGCTTAAAAGAAGTGTTAATCAAAATGGACGAACATCAAGGCGTTGCCCAAACGCCCCTTGCTCTAATCCATAAAGGCAACAAAACGCCCACCACCAAAACCGCCCCCGTGCCTAAAATCACCCCAAAACCGACCTTGACGCAAGAAGCCACTTACATCAGCATAGACAGCCCAGCAGGTAAAAAGCTTATAAACTTTTTAAAGGCAAATGCGACAGAGGACGTGGCGGACTGCGATATTTTGGCAGACGATGCCAAAGAGTTTTTGAGCGATGGGCAACTGTCTTTTAGGGTGGAGCAAATCACAAAAGACAAAAAACTGGTTACGGGCAGATGTTATAGCGCTGCCTACAACTTTGGTGATGCGGCGTGGGTGATGAATAATGATTTAACGCACATTTATCAAACCATTGAAAACATCAGCGACAGATATGACAATGAACTGACCTACAGTTATAAAGGGCGTGGCATTGGCGACTGTTGGGGTGGTAACGTATGGGTTTGGACAGGCAGTGAATATGCTGTCAGCGAAGAATTTCATACAGGGCAGTGCAAGGGCTTTGCAGGCGGGGCGTGGAATATCCCATCTTATATCACCGAGGTGGCAGGCAAAAAGACATCGTTGGTTTATGATTGATGACAGCCCCCTTTAACCAAAATACTAATACAAACAAGGAAACATCATGAAACCTGTACATCACTTGCTGTTTTTGATTGGATTGGCGGTGCTGTTATTTTGTGATTTTTGGTTTTGGTTGGTGTTGGAATTTGAGGCGTTCCCGTGGGCGTTTGTGCCACCGCTGATTGTCTTGGGCTGTTATATTTGGGCGTGGGTGCTGTGCGCTTTCCCAAAATTTGGCAAAAAAACATTGATGTATCCTTGTTTGTTGTTTGTGCTGACGATATCGGTGGTCATGGGTATCAGCTCATATAAAAACCATATCAATAACATTCCAACCGTTGCCAGTGAATTTAATCACTATTATTATCGCCCCTTTAGTGCAGGGCATCTTGCCGCACCTTCTAGCCCAAGCACGTTGCAACTGACGGGCAAGTTACCAAAAATAGACGGCTCTACCGCTTTATATCCTTTGTATTCTGCCTTTGCAACCGCCGTGTATCCCAAATCGCTGGCGGACGATTATGACAAATTGGACAAAACCATCGCCCTTAGCAAAACAGGCAAAGCGTACGAAAGGCTGTTAAATCAAGAAGTGGACATGATTTTTGTGCCCGAGCCATCAAAAGAGCATTTAGCCGCCGCCAAAGCATTGGG
>JBHAZZ010000079.1:0-4464 GCA_041781275.1 Moraxella sp. | reverse complement strand
TTTTAAGCTTTTTGACAGTGTTTGTTTGATGGTTGTTTATCATCATTGCTGTCAGTGGGTGCGTATTATACAGGGTTTTAGATAAGGGTCAAGGGGTTTTTTAGGGTGGGGGTGAGAAAGTTTGTAAGGGGTTGAATTTTAATGGTATTTTTCTAAAATTTATATTTTTAAGCAGCCATTTAAACATTTTATTAATTTTATCAATGAGTTATGATTTTGAATTTTTCTATATAAAATCGTGGTATTTTGCGGTGTGGTAGTGTACACTAGACATTGGACAACGTTTTTATTTAAGGGGACAACGATGACTGAAGAAACCATGGTACATCGCATTTTGGTGGTTGATGATGACGCTCGTTTGCGGGCGCTATTGCAGCGATTTTTGGAAGACGATGGCTTTGTGGTGCGGGTGGCGCATGATGGCAAACAGATGGACAAACTGATACAACGTGAAATGTTTTCGCTGATTGTACTTGATTTGATGTTGCCTGACGAAGATGGTATCGCCATCTGTAAACGCCTGCGTGCCGAAAATAGCACCATTCCCATCATCATGCTGACTGCCAAAGGATCAGACGCTGACCGCATTGCAGGGCTTGACGCAGGGGCGGACGATTATTTGCCTAAGCCTTTTAACCCCAAAGAGTTGCTTGCTCGCATTAAAGCGGTGCTGCGCCGCCAAAATCGGGAGCTACCTGGTGCACCCAGCCAACAACTAGAAGTGGTAGAATTTGGTTCGTGGACGCTGGATTTATCCACCCGTATGCTAAAACGTGATGGCAGTGTCGTTACATTGACGACGGGTGAATTTAGTGTGTTAAAAGCCCTTGTGCAGCACCCCAGAGAGCCACTTACTCGAGACAAGCTGATGAATTTGGCTCGGGGACGTGAATGGGGCGCCATGGAACGTTCTATTGATGTACAAGTATCACGACTGCGCCGCCTGATTGAAGACAATCCTTCACAAGCTCGCTATATCCAAACGGTATGGGGCGTAGGCTATGTGTTCGTTCCAGATGGTGCAGAAAGTTAAATCATTACCGACCCTATAATCATCAATTATAGGGTTTTTTTATTTGGATAAAATTGCCACTTCTTTGACATAACTGACAAAATCGTTTTGGCTTTCTAATAACAGCTCGTCATCGCCCAAATGTTTGGCGTATTCAATCCATAGCAATAATTGGTATAAGGTATTATATTCACACGCCTTATATTGTTTGACAAATTGTTTTAGCGTGCCATCATCGCTTAAATTTAAACGAGAAAGCCAAGGGGTAATTTTGGCGGCTTGCTCGGGCGTAAATAGCAACTCAAACAATGCCGCAATTAATGTGTGGCGATCTTCTTCAATAATCAATTTGCCGACACGTTTAATTTGGCGATTTTTTGCACCACCACTGGCAATACTGTTTAATTGTTTCAATTCATCTAAAAAATACTCACTGACAGGTAATTGTTCTAATTGTTTTTTGGACAAATTTGCCAAAGGCGTGGTTAATAGCTGTAATCGCTCATGAGATTTTTTGATTTCAGTGCGAGAAACTCGCATATCCATCTTTGACCAATCAATATTCATATTTGTTCACTTATATTAAATCAATTTACCAATGGCGTTTTTCACGATGTTTGACCACCACCGGCAAACTGTCTGGCAACGCTTCTGCCAACAATTTACCCACCGTATCCGCCACATAAACCGAGCGATGTTTACCGCCCGTACAACCAATAGCGACCGTAACATTATAGCGATTATTGTTCAAAAAAGACGGCAACCATTTTTGTAAAAACGCACCAATGTCATGCGCCATGTCATCAACTTCAGGGTACTGACCAAAAAACGTTTGTACTTCTTTATCTAAGCCCGTCATGGCTCTTAAGTTTTCTTGCCAATGTGGGTTAGGCAATATTCGTACATCAAACACAAAATCGGCATCAATGGGCGCACCATGCTTAAATCCAAATGACAAAACATTGATGACCACTTTATTATCCACGCCCAAATGATGGCGGATTTTTTCTTTGAGTTCGTGAATATTGAGTGTACTGGTATCTATTTTGATGTCGGCATGACTGGCAATGGGTTTTAATAATTCAATTTCTTTGGCTAAGGCATTGGGCAAATTATTGGCGGTTGGCATGAGTGGGTGTACCCGTCTGGTTGCGCCAAAACGTGCTACCAATATACCTTCTTGAGCGGTAACATAAAGCACTTTTACCGCCTGACCATATTTGTCCACTAAGTTTTTATATACTTCAGGAAAAGCAGAAAGGTCGGCTTTTGGTGTGCGTACGTCAATGCCCAAAGCCACTTTGGTGGTATCATCACCAATTAAATTATCCACCGCATCGCTAACTAAAGGCAGCGGCAAATTATCAATCACATAAAACCCAAAATCTTCTAAGATATTTAATGCGGTTGTTTTGCCAGAACCTGAACGCCCTGACACAATAATAATATGTGGCGTATTCATTGCGATATTCCCATCATTTTAAAATAACTATTTTTTTAAAGGCGAATTTCTATATTATCCAACAAACGAGTTTTACCCAAATAAGCCGCCACCAAAATTACCAATGCTTTATCATCATGCGCTGGCTTTTGTAATTTTTGATTAAGCACTTGTAGATAATCCACCTTAAATCCTGCATGATTGATTCTTTGGGTATAATCATCTACCTGATTTGGCAAACTGTGAATATTAAAATCATGGCTTAATTCTTGAGCAAATTCATGAATCAAGCGATATAAATTAGGAGCAATGGATCGAGACTTTTCGCCCAAATACCCATTACGAGACGACAGCGCCAATCCATCGGTATCTCGCACAATGTCGCCACCAATAATCTCAATACCAAAATTTAATTCACGGTTTAATTGGCGAATGATGGCAAGCTGCTGATAGTCTTTTTTGCCAAACACCGCCACATCAGGGCGCACGATATTAAAGAGTTTACCCACAACCAACCCCACTCCATCAAAATGCGTGGGGCGAGTTTTGCCACATAAAATTTTGGTAATATCACCACTTAATACTTGGACGTTTGGCGGATAAACAGGATACATTTCTTCTATGCTGGGGGCAAATACATAAGTACATTGACTTTGTTGTAATTTGGCAATATCGTCTTCTAAAGTGCGTGGGTAATTGTCAAAATCTTCGCCCACGCCAAATTGGGTGGGATTGACAAAAATACTCACCACCACCACATCGGCATGACGACTGGCAATCTCCACCAACGACAAATGTCCTGCGTGCAAATTGCCCATGGTAGGCACAAACCCAATGCGCTGCCCCCCAGCTTTGTGGGAAGTCAGGGCGTTTTGTAAGTCTTTGATGGTATAAAAAATCTGTGTCATAAATGATAAAGCTTGGTTAATTAAAAAGTATGTTCTATACTAGGAAAGGTTTTTGCTTTGACCGCTTGATGAAAGTTTGCAAACGCACCGATGATGTCGCCTGTTTGATTGTTTTCATCGTTTAAAAAATCTTTGACAAATTTGGCAGGTTTTTTGGTATAAACGCCAAGCATATCATGCATTACCAGCACCTGCCCATCGGTATCCACGCCTGCACCAATACCAATCACAGGCACAGACACGCTGTCGGTAACGGCTTTGGCAAGGGCAGACGGCACACATTCCAGCAAAAACAGCGCCGCCCCTGCTTTTTGTAGGATTTGTACATCATCAAGCAGTTTTTGCGCTGCAGCATCGGTTTTGCCTTGCACTTTGTAGCCACCAAACACATTGACCGACTGCGGGGTCAGTCCCAAATGCACGCACACAGGCACGCCATTTTTGGTCAAAACTTCCACAATCGGCGCAAGTTCACTACCACCTTCTATCTTGATGGCGTGCGCCCCTGCTTGCATGACCGCACGACTGCTGTTAATGGCATCACTAAGCGTGGCATAACTCATAAATGGCAAATCGGTCATGATAAACGCATGACTATTGGCTCGTGCCACGTTGGCGGTGTGATACGCCATGTCCGCCACCGTAACAGGCAGCGTTGATGTGTGTCCCTGCACCACCATGCCTAGGCTGTCGCCCACTAAAATGCTATCAATATCAGCGTGTTGCATAACATGAGCAAAAGACGCATCATAGCAAGTCAGGCATGAAAATTTTTCGCCCTGTTTTTTGTATTTGGTCAAGGTGGATAAGGTGATGGGGGCTTTGGGGTGCTGTGTTTGAGCTAAATACATAGCATTCTCAATCTTAAATTGGTAAAGAAAGTTGGTCTTTTGTCAATCACCATGGGTTTGGGACATCCTGACACTTCATAACACTCACATTATGAGTTAGAAAATGTTTAAAAAAAACATGGCGTTTTTGCCATTAAAACTGGCTAAATCTTGATTTTCATCGTCAAATTGCTTGTTGATATTTCAATATCAACTTACGCAATTTTCCTTGAAAATCTTACGATTTTTCGTGATTTTAATGGCAAATACGAA
>JBHAZZ010000078.1:0-3867 GCA_041781275.1 Moraxella sp. | reverse complement strand
TTGTCAAAATCAAATGACAAGCCATCAATCTCATTTAGACTTGGATTGTCACCAAAAAGATTGGGGTTTTGTTTTAATTTTGCCAACAATTCAGGCGCGGTTATGGTGCTTAATTTAAAATTAATTTCGCCTGAAATTGGAAAATTATCAATCATTTCATTCACCAATTCGGAGAATTTTTTGCCTGATTTTGCCAACAATTCCACCACCAAAAGCCATGTAATCATGCCGCTGTCGCAGTAATTAAAATCCTTAAAATAATGGTGCGCGGACATCTCACCACCATACACAGCGCCTGTTTTTCGCATGACTTCTTTGATGAATGAATGTCCAGACTGGCTCATGACAGCTGCGCCATTCATGCTTGTGATGATGTGTTCGGTGTTTAGGATATTGCGCGGGTCATAGACGATGGCGGCGTTTGGTGCTTTGTCCAAAAACGCCTTGGCAAGTACGCCCACCAAATAGGTGCCCTCAATGAATCGCCCTGTTTCATCAAAGAAAAAGCAGCGATCAAAATCCCCATCAAAAGCGATTGCCAAATCGGCTTGTTCGGACAACACTTTGTCGCGAGTGGGCGTGCGATTGGCAATAATCATGGGATTTGGAATGCCGTTTGGGAATGAGCCATCAGGCGTGTGGTGCAACAAAACAAACTCTAGGCTTGTCTTGTCAAGGCGCGCCATCAGTAAATCAATGACAGGGCCGCTGCTGCCGTTACCAGAATTGACAACAATGCGCAAAGGCTTATCAAGATTGCACAGATTTTTGATGTCAATATAGCTCATCAGATGGTCAATATAAGCGGTTTTGTCGGTGTTTTGCGTATAATTGCCTTGTGTGGCGGGGCTTGTGAAATCACCATTTTCGGCGATTTTTTGGATATCGGCAAGCCCTGTTTGTGCGCTGATGGGCTTTGAGCGCTCGCGCACAAGCTTCATGCCGTTAAAATTGATGGGGTTGTGGCTTGCGGTGACCTCAATACCACCCATGGCATTGTAATGACTGGTATAAAAATAAACCTCTTCGGTGCCTGTCATGCCCAAATCAATGACATCAACGCCAGCATCTTGAATGCCAGTGATGGCGGCTTGTTTTAGGCTTGCGCTGCTTTGGCGAATGTCGCTGCCGATGACGATGACAGCTTTGATGTCAATATCACCTTGCTTGTGAATGTTGGGCAGATTTTGCCCCAAATACTGAGCAAAAGCGCGCCCAACGCGATAAGCGATGTCTTCGTTTAATTGTGCACCGAGCTCACCTCTGATGTCATAGGCTTTAAAGCAGGTGTAGTGTGTTGGCTCAAAAGTTTGTGTTGCAACAGTCATGATGATTTAAATCCGACAAATAAACATGGTGCTAGTATAACCGTTTTTTCATCAAAAGTGATGAGAAAAACGCACAAAAAAACCAAGTTTTGCAAAACAAAGACTTGGCTTTTTGACAAGTGACCAAAGCTTAATAAACTCTCACATGAGAGTCGTAAATTTCCACCGTCACATAAGGATTGCCATTCACAATACTGCGAATCATGGCAGGCGAGATGTTGCTTTTGCGCACTTTTGCCTCAAATTTTGCGCGGTTATTGGTGTTGTGCAGACCACATTCTGTTGAGCCTGAATACACGCGATTTTGGCGCAAGATGGCGGCGGCAGATGATTTGCTGACCGAGCCGCCCAAGTAGTTGCCGCTGCTGTTGTATTTGTCATCTTCGCTGATGTAGGTTGAATAGCTGCAATAAGCAAAGGCTTGTGAGCTTGCCGCGGCAAGTAAACTTGCAAGTAAAAATTTTTTCATGATACATCCTTGGCGACTGTCGTTAATTTAGTCAAGTTAAGCGGTTAAAGTCAAGTTTAAGTATTTATATTATAAGCAATCGCCCCCCCAATGCAATCATTTTGTGCTGTTGTGTCATTTTTTAGGCGCGACAGGCGGCAATCAGAAGTTCTGGGCGATATTCAAAATGAGGTGAGTCATAGCTTGCCCATTTGCCACCCCAAATAAACCCATGTTTTTCAAAGATTTTGACCACTTGCTTGAGATTGTCATCGCTGATAAGCTGCTTGGGGTAAGGACAAACTTTGTCTTCGGTGGTGCAACCGTCCCAGCGCCAGTATTTGTGCTGTGCTTTTGGTAATTGAAAATCCACCGCCACGCCAAAGCTGTGCACGCTTAAGCGATTGGTGCCTGCGATATTGCGCCAGTTAAACGTCCCCAATGATTTGCTGACGTATTTGCTTAGGGTTGGATTTTGGGCGATTTCATTGCCGACTTTTTCAAGCTGTGTGGCGGCACCATTTTTGCGATTGAATCTTAACTTAATATTGCTTGGTTTCCATGTGATGGTGGCAAGATTTTGTTGCACTTCGCTTGCGGTTTTGCCATACATTTGCTTAAAAAATTCATCATCACGCAGTCTGCCTGCGTCAGCGTATTGGGCAGGAATGACAAAGTCCAATGGGTAGGTTTGCGATAATTGGTCGGCAATGGTGGCGCGTTTTAGGCGTGTGGTGAATGGCTGTGTGGAAACTGCGCCAATCGCCAAATTTGTTCCGTTTTTAAAATAGACTGTATTGTCTTTGACGGCGGTGATTTCATCATAAGCACTTGTTAGGCAATTTGCCAAATTGGTCGGGCTTGCCATGACATCAAAGCTTAATAATAACGTGCCAATGAGTAATGGGCGGGTGTTTTTCATGGCTTTTCCTTGGGTTAATAAATTAAAATGTTATCATAAGTATTTATCAAAATAAAACCGTCAAATTGACAGACCTTTTCTTAAAACGTGTGAAATGTTAATACGCCCTAATAATCAACTTGAATGCATAATGCTAATTTGCTTTTTGATTTTCTGTTTGAATTCTGATTTGGTTTTATCATCCAAAGCCAAATATCGTTGTTTGGCAAGTTGTAAAAAATTATCATCTTGTTCAATTCCAATATATTGCCTATCAAACAACGCACTGGCAATTCCTGTTGTGCCTGAACCTGAAAATGGATCCAAAATCACATCATGTTTTTGGCTGGATGCCAAAATAATTCTGGATAATAAACCAAGTGGTTTTTGGGTGGGGTGTTTGCCTTGCTCTTTTTCCCAAGAACTAACCGCAGGCAATCGCCACACGTCTTTCATTTGTTTAACCTGAGTTCGGCTTAAAAAAGATGTAGAAAAAAGAAAAGATTTGTAGTAAATTAAGAATTATCAACAACTTAAAAACACAAATCTTTTCTTATGAATATTCTAACAGAACTTTTTTGCCAAGTCGATGATTTTTGTATTGAATTTAATCAGCAAATTGAACAATATTTGCTTGAACATGAACTGACAAAAATACGTCAAACTAAAATTTCTATTTCAGAAATCATCACCTTATTGATTTATTTTCATCAAATACGTTACTGGCATTTTAAAGCTTTTTACACCTTTTATGTTCAAGGATGTTTAAGCCGAGAATTTCCAAACTTACCAAGTTATCATCGTTTTATTGAACTTGTGCCTAGAGCGATTTATCCAATGATGATTTTCTTAAATCAGTTATTAGGAAAATGTCAGGGTGTAAGTATCATTGATTCAACAAAATTAAGCATTTGTCATAACAAACGAATTTCTCAACATAAAGTATTTAAACATTTAGCTAAACGTGGTAAAAGTTCAACAGGTTGGTTCTTTGGATTTAAATTACATGTAGTGATCAATCAATTAGGCGAGATAACCGCATTTAAATTAACGACTGGCGATGTACATGATACGAAGGTTGTAACAGAGTTATTATCCAACAAACATCATGGTATCGTAGTTGGTGATAAAGGCTATTTAAGTCAGAAATTAAATGAAACATTGGCAGATAAAGGCATTAAGCTTATCAC
>JBHAZZ010000077.1:0-17795 GCA_041781275.1 Moraxella sp. | reverse complement strand
TTGCCATTAAAACTGGCTAAATCTTGATTTTCATCGTCAAATTGCTTGTTGATATTTCAATATCAACTTACGCAATTTTCCTTGAAAATCTTACGATTTTTCGTGATTTTAATGGCAAATACGAAATGTCAGAATGCCCTAATGTTAAGTTGTTCTGCTTTTTAATTTTTCAAGTCCCATCCAGTCATCAGCGATGGGCAGCTTTGCCAAACTTTGCCCTTTTACCACCAAATTGGGTGAAAGCTCAAGCAGGGGAATGACCACAAAATTTCGCTCAAACAGCCCTGCGTGTGGCACAGTCAGCCGCTCATGACAAATCACTTCATCGCCATAAAGCAAAATATCCACATCAAGGCTACGCTCACCCCAATGCCGCAAACGCACCCTACCTGCTTTTTGTTCTAGTGCTTGACAAAAGTCCAGTAATTGCAACGGGTCTAGCCGTGTTTTTGCCATCAACACCGCATTATAAAAATCAGGCTGGTCGGTAACACCAAACGCCCGAGACTGGTACAAAGACGACACCGCCACGTCCATAAAGTCATCACTGTCAATAAAGGCTTGCACCGCCTGTTTGATGTGCGTTTGGGGTGTGCCGTGTTCATTGGCGATGTTACCGCCCAGTCCAATATAAATGGGGGTTGGTGTGTGGTCAAAAATTTTTGTCATGGCTTGGCTGTTTAGTTGTGGCAAATGTCCAGTTTTTTATCACGGGTACGGTAGCAATATAACATATCATCTGGCTCAACGCTTTCTAGCTCATCATCACCAATGACATGATAAAATCCTGCGTGGCGCACATATTGGCGCACGGGTTTGTCTTCGTAAGTGGTTTTGCCGTCTTCCGACATGGTGCTGGTTTCAAACACATAGTTTTTATGATTAAATTCCAAACCAACATAACTGCTGCCCGCCCCATATCCTGAAGCGATGATACACGGTGATTTTTGTGAGACTTCGTCGCCCACAAACACATAACAAATCCCCAATCGGTCAGGATACGGGCGAGCATTGGCGCTATGAATGCCCAGCACCATCAAAGACAACATCATCAATCCCATACATTTTTTCATTGCTTTTTCCTTATTACTTATCTTTAGTCCTGCGCTCTGGGTTTGGCGTTGGATTTTTTGCGACGCTTTTTGGGTTTGCCATCGGACGTTTGCACTGTTTTTGGTGTAGGCGTTTTGACAGCCGTTTCGTCAGCCACTGACCTTTTCGAGCGTTTATTTGACGACTTTTTTGTCGTTGGTGGCTTTTTGGGACTGGGTGCATGGTCGGCGTGCGCCAATTCTTCTTTTGCTATTTTTTCTCTTTCTATGATGGAAAGCGTAGATGATGGCGTGCGACGACGAAAACGTTGGCTAGGGATATAAGGGTCATCCATCGCCAAAAGGCGCAAAAAGTCCGCTTCTTGATATGCAATTTTTTCAAACACCGGCACTTGGGGCACATACGCTGCCCGAGCCACGTTTGGTTTAGGAGTGGCAGGCGCTGTCAAAACGTTGGTTTGTGGCGGGATTTGTGGCGGGGTTTGAACCTTTTGTCTTTGGCGACGTTTTGGCAATGTTTTGCCTTCTGCCAAGGCGGCTGTCATGGCTTGACGGGTTTGCTCATCGGCGTGTTGATAATCTTGCCACCACGCCCCCATACCTTGTGTTGGTTCGCTAAATTGACTGTCGTCCAAGATTTCTCGTTGCACCAAAAAATCCACCACCGCCCGAAAACGCATATGACGAGCCAATATGTCAATGTCTTTGAGTCTGGGATTGACAAATTTGGACTGTAGCACCCAAATATCACTGATAAAATCTTCAGCAAAACGGGGAATGGCGGTTTTTAAATTTTGGGCAGCCAACACTTTGGCGCAGGCTTTGTTTTGGGCTTCATAAAATGGCAAGCCTTTGTTTTTGAAGCTTTCTAATGCCACCAAATAACTTTCCCACAACAGCCCTGCATAAAAAAACGCAGGATTTGCCCCCAAATTTTGGGCGATACGTTCGTCGGTATTTTTGGCAACCTGCGTGATAAATCCGCTAGGGGCAGTATGAGTCATGGCGAACAGCCGACTGCTTGCGCCATATTCAAACAATAGCGGTAATAGTGGCGCAAGATAGCCACCGGAAAACATTTTTTGGGTTTCGTCATACAGACGGTGCGTAGAAACTTGCTCCAATAATGCCCAGTTTTTGGCGCTAAATTGTTTGGCAAGTGTTTTATCAAAATCAAAACCCAATTTGGCTTTAAAGCGCAGCGCCCGTAGCAAACGTACGGGGTCTTCTTCAATGCGGACTTTTGCGTCTCCCAAAAGTCGCAACGTTTTGTCTTTGATGTCTTGAACCGCCCCACAAAAATCCAACACTTCGCCTTTGACGGGATCATAATACAAAGCATTAATGCTAAAATCTCGGCGGGCAAAATCTTGATTGATGTCTCCCCAAACGTTATCTCGGGTAATCATGCCGTCTTCGGTGGTGTGCAAATCGTCTTTGGGCGGTGCTCTAAAGGTCGCCACTTCAATCAATTCACGCCCCGAATGAACGTGCGCAAGCTGAAAACGTTTACCAATGATACGACAGCGACCACCAAAAATCGCCTTAATTTCGTGTGGACGGGCATTGGTTACGGCATCAAAGTCTTTGGGAGCAAGCCCAAGCAAGCTATCACGCACCCCACCACCGACAATATAAGCATCAAAACCTGCTCTTTGCAATGTGCCGACCACTTCTACAATGCTGTGGGGCAAGCTGTTACGGGCAAGTCCCAACGATTTGGCGCTTAAAATGGTGGCACGCACTTTTTTGGTCTTTTTTTGTTTGGCTGGCTTATTCGCCATGTTGTTATGCTCCAAATTAACTGTCTAAAGGGGCAATCCCCAAATAACTTATCATTCTAACACAATATTTGCTTTAGTCTTGCAAAAATCGCCCCCATTTTGGGGTTTTGGTTATGAGTGTTACAGACGAGTGATAATTTTTACAAATGATTACTTTTTAATCGGTACTTTTGGGGAGTTGCTAAGTTTTCGCTGTCTTTTGTTTGTTATCATAAACACACATTCAACAAACAACCCTTTTAGTTTAGGAGTTCTTATGAAACTAAGCAAACTTGGTCAAATTTTACTTGCTGGCGTTGTTGCCTTTGGTGCTACCACCGCTTATGCTGATGACCGCATTGAGCATCAAATGTATCAAGACAAAGATTACGCCACCAACGTACAAAAAGCGCAAACTTTGCTACAACAAAAAGGCTATACCGCCATTGAAATTGACGCAGATGATCACCTTGGCAAGCCCGCTTTTGATATTGAAGCTTACAAAGGCAATGTCAAATACGACATCAAAATGAGCTACCCAAGCCTAACCATTCTTAAAGAGCGTCCTGACTACGACTGATCTTTAAAATCCATCAATCATCAAAAAACCGTCAGTCTATGGCGGTTTTTTTCTAGGGTTTTTGAGCCAATGCCTTTGACTTGAGTTAATTCATCTACCGACGAAAACGCCCCGTTGGTTTGCCGATACTCAATGATGGCATGAGCGGTCTTTGCTCCCACGCCATGCAGTGTTACAAGCTCGCCCATGCTGGCGGTGTTGATGTTGATTTTATCGCTTTGGGCGTGTTGTTTTTCTTGAGCCAATAAGGCGTGATAAGCACTTTGGGCGTCTGGATAACATTGATTGGCGTAAGCATTGACAGAAAAACCCCAAAATATGCCCAACAAGATACTGATAACTCTTTTATTTATCATGCACTGCTCGCTTTGACTTTATTATCATATTTTTTATCATGATTATTTTATTTGCTGCGCTTGGGTCGTTGTTTTGTGTTCTTAATAAATTTTTACTAATAATTTCAATAACTTATTCCAATGATTTGGCTTCCTCCCAATAGCTGTCCATTTCCTTTAAATCGCTGTCAGCAAAGGTTTTTCCTTGATTTATCAAAGACGTTTCCACATAAGCAAAGCGGCGTTTAAATTTGGCATTGGTGTTTTGCAGTGCCATCTCGCCATCAATGCCCAAATGACGTGCCAAATTGGTCAGCGCAAATAAGCAATCGCCCAATTCATCGGCGATTTTTGTTTTTTGTTCGCTGGTTAATTGGTCGGTTTGCCACCTAAAATCACCACTTGGCAATACCGCTTGAAGTTCGCTCATTTCTTCGCCAACTTTATCCAGCACCCCTTGCAAAGTTTCCCAATCAAAACCCACGCTACCTGCTGCCTTTTGTAGATGTTGCGCCGTATTGAGCGCTGTACCTGCTTTGATGTCAGACAATAGGCGTTTGGGTTTGCCTTGATTTTCCAACTGTTTGATTTCTTCCCAACGTTTTTTGACGTCTTCATCGGTTTTTAGGTGTTCTTTTTCAAACACGTGTGGGTGTCGTCTGATGAGTTTTTCTTGCAACGCATAAATCACATCGCCCATATCAAAGCGCCCCACTTCTTGATACAACTGTGCATGAAACACCACTTGCAACAGCACGTCGCCAAGCTCGCCCTTGATGGCTTCGGTGGCACTGGGGCTGCCATCGTCTGCTTTGGTTGCTTCTACCAACTCAAAAGTTTCTTCTAGGGCGTATTTTAATAAACTGTCATTGGTTTGCTTGGCGTCCCAAGGGCAATCTTGGCGCAGACGTGCCATCAAAGCAATCAGATCGGACAAATGGGGCGTGGGTATGGGGTTTTGGGGTGTGTTCATTGGTATTTTATCAAAAGTTATTTAAAATCAGTGATGGCTTTTTCATCATAATGACCATAAAAAAGCCATTGCCCATTATAGACAATGACTTTTATAAACACAATGGCAAGAGTAGTCAGTTATTGCGCCAAATCAGCAAACAGCGCTGTGGACAAATAACGCTCACCCGATGATGGAATGACCACCACAATCAGTTTGCCTGCATTTTCTGGGCGACGTGCCACTTGTAGCGCCGACCACACCGCCGCCCCCGCACTGATACCCACCAAAATGCCTTCTTGCTCTGCCATCGCACGAGATGTGGCAAACGCCGCTTCGGTGCCGACGGTGATCACTTCATCATAAATTTTTGTGTTTAAAATGCTCGGCACAAACCCAGGGGCAAGACCTTGTAATTTGTGCGGCCCTTTTTCGCCACCACTAAATACTGGCGAATCGGCAGGTTCTACCGCCACGATTTGGACGCTGTCTTTTTTGGCTTTTAGGACTTCGCCCACGCCAGTGATTGTGCCGCCTGTGCCAATGCCTGCCACCACAATGTCCACTTGCCCATCGGTATCACGCCAAATCTCTTCGGCGGTGGTTTCACGGTGAATTTTGGGGTTGGCAAGGTTATCAAACTGACGGGGCATAAAATAGCCTTCTTGGGCAGCAAGTTCGTTTGCTTTGGCAATCGCTCCGCCCATGCCTTCGGCAGCAGGGGTCAAAATCAGCTCAGCACCATAAGCACGCAGCAAGGCACGGCGCTCAAGGCTCATGCTCTCGGGCATGGTAATGACCAGTTTAAGACCATAAGCGGCGCACACCATCGCCAACCCAATGCCTGTATTGCCCGATGTGGCTTCCACAATGATGGTATCTTTGCTGATTTGTCCTGACTTTTGGGCTTCATTAATCATAGACAGCGCAATGCGATCTTTGACCGAACTGGCTGGGTTAAAATATTCCAGTTTGGCGACCACACGAGCCGACAGCCCTTGGGTTAATTGATTTAGCTCAACCAAAGGGGTATTGCCAATTAGGTCGGTGATGTTTTTGGCGATGTTCATAAAACGCTCCTGTACTTTGATTTATAAGCATTAGCATAACAAATTTTTATCTGCTTTGATACCTAAACCCATGGTAATTACTATGCCAAGTTGTGCAGGCGTTATGCGTTTTTGGAATTTTAGATGGTTGTATTAGCCATGGTGTTCCACGTGAAACATAATGGCGATGGGCTTGTTTTGGTTTTGGTATTTTGGATAAATTTCGGTCGTGGCGGCGGTGATTTTATTTATTTTTAGCACACAACCAATCCCAGTTCCAAGGCATTGTATCAAAAACAAATGATTTGTATGACAAACTCATCAGGCAAATGTTAAAATATGTCAAACCTTGATGAATGTTAATCACCAGAGCACATTATGAACATTACCGTTATCGATCACCCCCTTGTCCGCCACAAACTGTCTTTAATGCGTGAAAAAGACAGCAGTACTTACAAATTTCGCACACTTACCAAAGAACTTGGGCGACTGATGGCATATGAAGCCAGTCGTGATTTTGAGATTGAACAATTTAAAATGCAAGGTTGGTGCGGCGAAATCACAGGCGAACAAATCAAAGGCAAAACCGTAACTTTGGTGCCGATTTTACGAGCAGGACTTGGTATGCTTGATGGCGTGCTTGACCTACTGCCCACCGCCAAAATTTCGGTGGTTGGACTACAGCGTGATGAAGAAACGCTTGAGCCCGTGCCATTTTTTGAAAAGTTTGTCAAAGACATTGACAGACGACCCGCCCTAATCCTTGACCCCATGCTTGCCACAGGCGGCAGTATGGTAGCCACCATTGATATGCTCAAAAAACATGGCTGTACCAACATCAAAGCACTTGTACTGGTTGCCGCTCCTGAAGGGGTCAAACTGGTCAATGAAGCACACCCCGATGTCAAAATCTATGCCGCCGCTCTAGACAGCCACCTAAACGAACAAGGCTATATGATTCCTGGCTTAGGCGACGCTGGCGATAAGATTTTTGGCACCAAACAGTTATAGTCCGCCAAATCAACACAAAAAAACCAATGAAAAACAAGGGGCTGATTACCCCTTGTTTTTTTGCGTGCACTATTGAGACTGGGCAGGGGTGTTGGTTTCTGCTTCTGCGGCTGGCTCGGCGGGCGCTTCGGCTGATACCGCTTCGGTCGCTGCGTCTGTGGCTGGGGCAGGCTCACTTGGTACTTGCCCTTCTTCGATGTTCACAGGTTCAGCATTCATGACCCCTGTTGGTTCGGCAGGTTCAGCCGACATTGGCACTTCAGGTTCTTCGGTTACGGGAGCAGGAGCAGGCTCTGGCTCTTTGTCGCCACAAGCGGTCAAAAACACAACAGTACCCAACAAAAAAGCTTTATAACATATTGATTTCATATATTTTCCAATTTATTTAATCACAATTAAGACAATTTACCATGACATTGTTTGTATTTCAGCCCAGAACCACAAGGACAAGGCGAATTACGATGAATGTTTTTGGGAATGACAAGCTCGCCATCATCAACAGGCGCTGACAGCTCATCAGCAGCGACCGCCGCCCCTGCACCCAAGTTCACCGTAATGTGCTGGACGTTTTGTGGGCGACTGCGTCTGACTTCACCCATCTCGCCTTCAAAACCATCGTCCAAATCCGCCGAATGATGTTCAAAACGCATTTGCATTGCTTCGGCTTCTAGGCGGCGCTGCTCTTCAAAGGCGGCGATTTCTTCGGGGGTAGGAATGTGAATGCGTGCCAAATCTTGCACCACGTCTGACTTAATCGCCCCAAGCATGGCACGAAACAGCTCAAACGATTCACGCTTGTATTCTTGTTCGGGATTTTTTTGGGCATAACCACGCAAATGAATGCCTTTACGCAAATGATCCATCTGGGTCAAATGCTCTTTCCAGTGGCGGTCAAGGTTACGCAGCATAAAATCACGCTCTAGTCGTGCGGCGTTTTCTTCACCCATCTGTGTGCGTTTTTCTTCATAATGGGCGATGGCGGTATCAATGATTTTTTGGCGCAAACCTTCTTCGTCAAGGCGGCGATCGGCGTCAAGCCAATCATTGATGGGCATATAAAAACGAAACGCTTCTTCAATTTCATCTTCTAAGCCATCAATGTTCCACTGATCATCAACCGATCCGGGGGGGACAAACTGATTAATTAAGGCGTTGTACACTTCATGGTGCATATCTTTGATGTCGTCCAACAAATTGGCTTGACCAAGCAAATCATCACGTTGGGCATAGATGACTTTACGTTGTTCGTTGGCAACGTCATCATATTTTAATAGGTTTTTGCGTGCGTCAAAATCTCGAGCTTCCACTTTGCCTTGGGCGTTTTCAATGGAGCGTGATACCATTTTGTGTTCAATGGCTTCATCGTCTTTTAGCCCCATGGTTTTCATCATGCTTACCACACGGTCGCCTGCAAAAATCCGCATCAAATCATCTTCAAGCGACAAGAAAAAGCGTGAATACCCCGGATCGCCTTGTCGCCCTGCTCGCCCACGCAGCTGGTTATCAATACGGCGAGATTCATGACGCTCTGAGCCGATGATGTGTAGCCCGCCCGCTTGTTTGACTTGTTCGTTTTTGGCTTGCCAATCGGCTTCTAAAGCACGTCTTTCTTCGGCGCTTAACTCTTCTAAATTGTCTATTTGTGCCTGCCAGTTACCCCCCAAAATGATGTCCGTACCACGACCTGCCATGTTGGTGGCGATGGTAACTGCCTTTGGGCGACCCGCTTGAGCGATGATTTCGGCTTCACGTTCGTGTTGTTTGGCATTTAACACATTATGCACAATGCCTTCTTGGTCAAGCAAAAACGACAGCTCTTCGCTGGCTTCAATGGTTGCCGTCCCCACCAGCACTGGCGCACCCTTGGCAGTGATTTCACGAATTTCACGAATGATGCCTTGGTATTTGCCCAGTTTGGTCAAAAAGATTTGGTCGTTTAAGTCAATACGGGCGATGGGGCGATGGGTAGGAATGATCACCACATCAAGATTGTAGGTGGATTTAAATTCTGCCGCTTCGGTGTCGGCTGTCCCCGTCATGCCCGACAATTTGTCATAAAGACGGAAATAATTTTGGAAAGTGGTCGTTGCCATCGTTTGGTTTTCGGCTTGGATTTCTACGCCTTCTTTGGCTTCTACCGCTTGATGAAGCCCTTCACTCCATCGTCTGCCCGGCATGGTACGCCCCGTGTTTTCGTCCACGATGACCACTTCGCCTTCATCAACAATATAATGAATGTTTTTGACAAAAATGTGATGTGCCCGAATGGCAGCTTGAACGTGCGCCAGTAGCGGCAAACGTGCTGGAGAATACAAACTTTCGTTTTGTCCCAATTCGCCCACTTCTACCAAAAATTTTTCAATTTTTTCGTAGCCTTTTTCACTGATTTCAATGGCACGGTTTTTTTCGTCAATCCAAAAATCGCCTTCTTTGTTTTCTTTGTTGGCTTCTTCGTCTTTGGAGCGTTGCAATCTGGGAATGATGGTATTAATCAGTGCGTATAAATGTGCTGAGTCTTCGGCTGCTCCCGAAATGATCAGCGGTGTGCGTGCTTCATCAATCAAAATGGAGTCAATTTCGTCAATGATACAATAGCTTAACGGACGCTGTTTTTTTTCGTCCATGCTAAAGACCATATTATCACGCAGATAATCAAAGCCGTATTCGTTGTTGGTACCATAGGTGATGTCCGCACGATACGCATCAAATTTTTCATAAGATGGCTGCTGACTATAAATCACCCCCACCGTCAAACCCAAAAAGCTAAACAAAGGACGGTTAAGCTCTGCATCACGGGTCGCCAAATAATCATTGACCGTAACCACATGAACGCCTTTACCGCTGATGGCATTGAGATAAATCGCCAAAGTCGCCATCAAGGTTTTGCCTTCGCCGGTTTTCATTTCGGCGATTTTGCCTTCGTGCAACGTAATGCCACCGATAAGCTGTACGTCATAATGGCGCATACCATTGACACGCTTAGAAGCTTCACGACACACCGCAAACGCTTCAGGCAGCAGCTTATCCAAACTTTCACCCTGTTGATACCGCCCTTGAAATTCGGTCGTTTTTTGGCGCAATTCATCGTCAGACAAGGCTGAAATGCTCGTTTCGTAGGCGTTGATCTTTTCTACGATTTTTCGCATACGTTTAAGTTCACGTTCGTTTTTGGTGCCGATGATACTACCGACCAATTTAGTTATCATAATTGTATTCCACTAGGATTATGGTTAGGGTGATTGGTTCAATTTGTTATGTGGCTATGATTTCGCCAAAATCAAGGCATCATTTTAATGTGGCAAACACTTCGTCCGCCGCCGCCAACGTCGCCTTGATGTCTTCGTCAGTATGTGCGATGGACATAAAGGACGCCTCAAAGGCAGATGGCGCAAGGTACACACCACGAGCAAGCATACCATGAAAAAATTGGACAAACTTTTGGGTGTCGCTTTGACTGACTTCATTAAAATTTTGTGGTAATGTTTTGTTAAAATAAAAACCAAACATACCGCCCAGATGACAAGTTGCAAAATCCACGCCATGACGGTCAGCCAAATTTTGTAATCCTGTTACCAGCTGTTTTGTTTTGTTACCAAGCGTCTCATAAAAACCATCAACGGTCAATTCGTCAAACATCGCTTTACCAGCACGCATGGCAAGTGGGTTACCAGACAGCGTACCTGCTTGATACACGCCACCCAAAGGAGCGATACATTCCATGATTTCTCGCTTGCCCCCAAAAGCCCCCACAGGCAGTCCTGCACCGATGATTTTGCCAAAGGTGGTCAAGTCTGGCGTGATACCAAAATGCGCCTGAGCACCACCAAGCCCCACACGAAAGCCCGTCATCACTTCATCAAAAATCAGCACCACGCCGTACTCATCGCATAAAGCTCGCAACGTTTGATGAAATTCATGACTTGCGATGATCATGTTCATGTTGCCTGCAATGGGTTCTACAATCACGCAAGCGACTTCATGACCAAATTTTTCAAAACACGCCCGCAAAGCGTCCACATCATTATAAGGCAGTGTCAAAGTATGTTTGGCAAAATCGGCTGGCACGCCCTTAGAAGTAGGCTCACCAATGTCTAGCATACCAGAGCCCGCCTTAACGAGCAGACTGTCGCTATGTCCGTGATAACAGCCTTCAAATTTGATGATTTTGTCTCGCCCTGTGTAGCCCCGAGCCAAACGAATGGCGCTCATGGTCGCTTCTGTACCAGACGACACCATACGAATCAGCTCAATGCTTGGCACGATGTCCGCTATCAAATCCGCCATGGTGGTCTCAAACGGCGTGGGCGCACCAAAAGATAAGCCATCATCAGCCGCCTGTTTGACCGCTTCAATGACTTTATCATGCGCATGACCCAAAATCATCGGCCCCCACGAACCAACATAATCAATATATTCACGACCTTCGGTGTCATAAATATACGCCCCTTTGGCACGAGAAATAAATACAGGTGTACCGCCCACGCCTGCAAAGGCTCGTACGGGTGAATTTACCCCGCCTGCGATGTGGCGTTTGGCTTTTTCAAAAAGAATTTGGTCGGCGGTCAAGGCTTGGTTTGTCGTTGTCATCATAAACACATCTACATAATAAAAACGTGATATTTTAACATTTTTTGACGAACGTGGATAATTAAGTTTTTTTAAGCAAACGTTTTGTCAAGCGTCTTAACATGAGTTTCGCCCCAAAAATACGCCCAATCACCAAATGTTAAACCATCATAGCTTCAAAATCACAACACAGCCAAAATCCCAGCACGACTTTTTTGGCTTAAAAAATCACCAAATGGTCATTTTTAGCACAAAAATGACAAAAACACTTATTTTAATCTAGCGTCTGATTAAAATGTTGTGAAATGACAACACGCCCTATATACTAACGATGAATTGTAGAGTAATTATCCTAGTAAAACACACCGCTCATCGTGTTGGCGCAGCTTTTGGCAATTTTGGCATAAAAATTGCTCTAACTTTATCATGACTGGTTGTAATTTATGTGTTGGGTTTAGCTCATATCAATCGTGTCTGTCCTAGGCATTGTCCTATTCTTATTTTACGCTTACTTCTTTGACAAGGATTAAGTGATCATTTTTAAAAAGGTGAAATTATGCGTACCGATATGTTCCAACAAATCTTGGAAGACCTAAACAGCTCATCAGCCGACGTTGAAGCTTCTGCCCTTATCTCAACTGACGGTTTGATGATTGCTTCTGCCCTACCTACTGGCATTGACGAAGACCGTGTGGGTGCGATGAGCGCCGCCCTATTGTCATTGGGTGATCGTGCAGGTAGCGAGCTTGGACGTGGCAGCACTGACCGTGTTTTGGTACAAGGCGAAAAAGGCTATGTCATCATGACTTCGGCAGGTTCTGAAGCGGTATTGACCGTTATGGCAAAATCTAACGCCAAATTGGGTCTGATTTTCCTAGACATCAAACGTGCGTCAGAAGCTCTATCTAAACTACTATAATGCCCGATGCCAAAAACCAAGATAACTCTTGTGTTTTTGGCGTACCAGACAACCACATAGGAATGATTGTCATGACACAATTAGCTGATATGCAAAAACCTGCAGGCGACTGCACCGAACACACCCTAACATTTCATGATGGCACAACTCGCACCGTTTATGACACAGGTGTAGAGCACCCCTTTCCAGATGGAAAACTTATCGTATCTAGTACCGACCTAAATGGTAACCTAACTCACGCCAATGATGCGTTTGTTGAAATCAGCGGTTACGACAAAGACGAACTTTTGGGCAAACCACACCACATTTTACGCCACCCTGATATGCCAAGCGAAGCCTTCAAAGACCTATGGGAAACCGTCAAGTCAGGCAAAAAATGGCATGGCTATGTCAAAAATCTATGCAAAGATGGCGGACACTACTGGGTTTATGCCACTGTTGTGCCAAATGTACGCCGTGGTGAAGTTGTGGGCTACACTTCTGTACGTCGCAAGCCTTCACGCAGCAAAATTGAAGAAGCTAGCAAACAATACGCCGCTCTAAAAGGAAACTAATTCATGTCTCATCGTTTTGTCATCGCTCCTGATTTTCCACCTAATTTATTTAGCGGTTGGTACACTTTAAACACCCTACTCCAAAAACGTTCAAATCTTGCTGTACACCTAGAAACCCCATCATCGTCTGTTGAACAAACCGAGATGATCAACAAAGGTGGGATTGATTTGGTTTATGCCAACCCCTTTGACGCTGCCAAATTGATTCGTGAGCAAGGCTACAAAGCCATCGCCCGCCCTGTGGGCAAATCTGACGAAATGGTCATCGTTTCTTCTGCCAAAGGCGACATCAAAGTCCTAAGCGACCTAAAAGCTGGCGCCAGCATTGCCATGGCGGATAACCGTGATGTCAAACTTATCGGACTGCGTCTTTTGGAAGCGGTTGATTTGAGCGAAAATGACGTTAAGTTTGAAATCACCGAAACTTACCAAGCCGCCGCCAAACAAGTAGCACAAGGCACTGTGGACGCAGGTTTCTTTATTGCTGAAATCTACCACTCTTTGTCTAACCTAACTCGTATGCAGCTTAATGTGCTGATTGAAAGTGATTTGGCGGACATCACTCATGTGGTACTTGCCAAATCAGAATTTGCTGGCGCAGATACCGTGCGTGATGTGCTATTGGCACTAAAAGACGACGCTGACGGTCAAGCAGTCCTTGCTGAACTTGGTATGCCAAATGGCTTTGAAGCGGTCAGCGAAGAAGAAGCCGAATTTATGATTGACCTAATGGAAACCTTACTAGATTAATCCATGATTGGTTTTGAGCATTTATTAATAATTAATAAGTTAATAAATGCTCACTATTTTTGTCATCTTATCACACCAAACCCCAAAGACTGCTTTTATTAATGTTTTATTGCTTAAAGATTTCTTTAAACATTAGCATATTACTATAAGTCGTTTTTTTGCTTACCAAATTTAGGGTATCCTGACATTTCGTATTTGCCATTAAAACTCAAGCAAAATCGCAAAAGTTTCAAGGAAAATTGCGCCGTTGCTATGAATATATCAATAAGCAATTTGACGCTGAAACTTAAGATTTAGCCAGTTTTAAGGCAAAACACCATATTATTTATAAACACTTTCTAAATCATCATGAGTGCTAGAAGTGTCAGGATACCCCATATAATAATATTTTTCATTGGGGATAATCTTAGTCCAACCAATAAACATATTTGGTGCTTGCAAGACTTGTTTGATTTGTACCACGGTTTTTATGCCAGTATTTATGGAGTAGTTTCATGTCTGAAGTCCAGCGAACACCCATCAAGGTGCGTGAACAGTATCGCCGTATGTCTAGACGTGTCCTAAACGCCCCCACCATCACCAGTTATCACAAAGCACGCATTGATAGCGCCATGCAGTTTTTTGAAAGCGAACCCTTGCAAGGGGCGTTGGCGGATTATTTTTTGGGCTGCTGGTACGATGTGCCTTATAATGGTCAAGAAATCTTAGACAAAGCCAAAGATCGTTTATCCGCACCCATTTATCAAGCCTTTTTAAACTGTGTACACAAAAAAGACTACATCTGGTCCATCAGTGCTTTGGCGACCCGTTGGAGCGTGCTTGCCATGCCGTCCCTTGACGTGCCTACCCACAAATTACGCACCAGCAGCGACCACGCATGGCACGTTGCAGACAACATCATCGCCACTTTGCTCAAGGCTCGTGAAGAAAACAGCCCCACCCTTAGCCAAACCGAAGATGACTTTTTGGAGCATTGCATTGCTTGCGCTGACCGCATGGCGTTTATGATGGTCTGGTTTCGCCTAAACAAACACAATTGGCACTTTGACGATCGTTGGATGGCTTGCCGCAAAATCCTAGAAAGTACCTAACAACAAAAACTTAACCTAAAATTTTATTTAAATGCACCGCAGTGGCGACGTCCAAGAATGTTGTATAATATGCTGCCATAATTAGCCACTGTTCCCTTATTGCATACCAAGGATTTCCAATGAAATTATTGCTTATTGGCTTCTCTGAACAAAATGCCAATTTATTAAGTTTTTTGATTCAACAAAATTTCAAAGACATACAGTGCGATTATGTGGAACGCCATTTAACTGACGATCTGCGATTTGCTTTGCCTGTTTTGACAGACAACCAAAAAGCCGCCAAAGGCATGATCATCGATCTGGGCGGCGTGGGTATGCTTTCTTATCACGACGACCACAAAAAAACACTGACAGATTTCACCAAACAATACCCCACGCTTTTGACCACCCGTATGTCCATTGATGTTTGGCAAGACGCACTGACAGACGTTTCTACCTATTTGTACATTCAATCGCCTTATAACAAAGAAGGCATTTTGCCAATTTTACAAAAACTCATCAAAAAAGCAGAAAGTTTTTACCCCGAACAAGACGATTTAAATGAACAAATTTTGTCCAAACCCATCGTTGAAGTGCCAAAATTTGCTACCCATACGCCCAAATCTGCTACTGTTGCCGCCCCCTTAAAACAGTCTTTATTTGATAACACAGTGCTCAATAGCCCCGACAACCGACAACAAGCGGTGGTCAGTAACGTTTTGTTGAAATACTTTAACGAAGTGTATCACACGCCCATGGTCAAAGAACTTGCCAAGCTGTGCCTACAAAACGAGCCTTTTTTACTCAGAACCAGCCGTTATGAAGTGTTAATCGCCCCCGAACAAAGCTTAGCCATCAGCAGCAATATTGCCCGTGTGCTTGATTATTTTACCGTCGCCAAAAACCATGACGAATTTGCCAAATCGATCACTGTGGAGTTTTTGAACAACAAACAGTACATGGAAGAGCTGAGCCGTCTGTCAGGTGATAACGGCAAAAAATACGGCTTAAACACCTTATTGTGGCAAATTTACCAAATCATTCTGCCCAATGACATTGAAACTACGGCACACAATTTGCAAATAAAACTCAAGTTTATGCCAAACCTTGCCGACATCAAGGATATTCCAAACTATGTTCAGGCGGTGCTTGCGTCTTGCTTATCCATACCCAAATCATTGGGGCATTTGTACATTTTGTTCAACGAAGCGACGCCCACCATGATAAACCGCTTGTACTTACTGGCGGTATTATCCAAAACGGCAGATCTTGATGTGGTTGCAGTACTAAAAACAGATGATGACATTCCCTTAAATCAAGGGTTAACACTGCCCGCACGCAATGACAAAAACGAAGGCGTCAATAAAGCTGGCAAGACAGGGTTTTTTCAGCGACTACTTAGCAAACTTGCCTTTTAATCAACCCAAATTTGACATAAACGTCTTTTAACCTTTAAACAAATATGTGTCGCAGACACCAACCCAACCCACGGAGCAGTTATGTTAGACCCAGAAATCGGTGCAGGCACCTACAAACTTATCATCGCAGGACATGTTGGTGCTGGCAAAACCCAAGCCATTCGGTCTCTTTCGGATAAAGGTGTGGTAACCACCGAAGAAATTGCGTCTGACGGCGTAGGTAAAATGAAAAAAACCACCACAGTGGCGATGGATTATGGCGTCATGCTACTAGAAAGTGGTGAACAAGTACGCCTGTATGGCACACCAGGTCAGCGTCGCTTTGATTTTATGTGGGAAATTTTAAGCGAAAACGCTTTGGGTCTTGTGCTACTACTCAATGCCGAAGAACCCGATCCTGTGGAAGATTTGGCGTATTATTTGGAAAGTTTCCAACCCCTAATCAAAGGCAGTGCCTTGGTTGTTGGCGTAACTCATGCAGAAAACGCCCCTTGGGATTTACACCAACGTTTGTCTGACTTTTTGGTCAGCAAAAACATTGCCGCCAACGTAACCATGGTAGACGCTCGTGAACGCAGCCAAATGCAGCAGCTCGTACGCTCTTTGGTGTACATGATCTCAGCATAAATTCCCATGCGTTAAATCATTTATGAACAAACCCCAACTGTGGTTGTTTGGGTTTTAGGTTAGTGTAGTATTTAATTATGTATGTACATTTTACAGACAATTCCTACATCATTTTAACGCCTGCGGGTGTTTTTGAAGCTTTTTCTCACATCAATCCTAACGAACAACAAATTGCCTTACAAGCATTGATTTCTGGCAAACAATGTCCACAAGTTTCCACATGGGCAAATCAATATTATCATGAATGGCTGGAAGACTTTGCGGGCAATGGTTGGATTGAGTTTTTGGACAGCCCCCTAAATGCCCCCAACCTACCCCTAGACAAATTCCTACCTTATGTGGTTGCCAGTCTTTCGGGAACACGGCGTGCCGCCATCGGCTCCAATGAAGGCTTTTGTTTGGCTCGCATTGGTTACACCCAAGAAGAAGCCGATACTCTAAGTGTGGCAGCGGCTGATTTTTTTGATTTTCTAAACCGCCAACAGCAGCGTGGCTGGGTCATCAAGGAACAAGCGGTATCATTTTTTGGTCAAGTAGATCTGTTAATGCCCAAAACCAGTTTTGTGTTTTTGTGGATTGATGGCAGTGGCTATGTATTGATTTTAGATGGCGAACCTTTGACCAATAATCGTGCCTTTGTGGAGCTGATTTGGGCAATCAAAACTGCAGGTCTAAAATTTGAAACCGACAAATAATCAGACTTTCAAAATCCATTTCATCAAACCCCGTAAATGGCGTTGTAGTTTCTTGCTCAACGCCATTTGTATATTTTATAATCAACAATGCGAATAGTAAAGGAAATTACGATGACAGCATTACTTCATTATGGGCACATTTTATAAATATGGTGCAAAATGGGACAAACCATAGAGATTATCAAACAAAGCTTAAATGTACTGCTAGCTCACTTGTTATTGGTGCCTAATAGGGTTGGTTGCGTTAGATGTAAGAAGAATAACTAGATCAATATGACTACCGATGACGGTATTATTTCACTTGGGAAATGATAGGATTATACATGATAGATTTTAATTTTTATACATCTGATAAACAAGTTGGCGGATTAAATTTTCAAATCTGTTACTCAGATAATAAAGAAATTATTTATAAAAAATCGTTGATTGTAAATGAGAATTTATTTTCATTAAT
>JBHAZZ010000076.1:0-7374 GCA_041781275.1 Moraxella sp. | reverse complement strand
ATAAATGACTTTGCCTTGTGCGTACTCATTTTTTAAAAATTCACGCAAATTGTGCATGGTTGGACTAAGCAGGGCAGGGGCAAGCACGTCTTTCCATTCTTGGGGAAGCTTGGCTTTTTCTAATAAGGCTTGTTCTTCTGGGGTGTAAGTTGTCATGATTAACCTTGAGTTTTGTCCAGTTGGTTTTTGTGGGCTTTGACCACGATGGTTTTGGTCATTTTGTCATGCCAGCCTTGTTTTTTGGGATTGCCGTTTGCCATCATGTAATTGGTGGTCAGCATGATTAAGGCGGGCAAACCAGACATCATCATAGCACCTAATGTATATGCCAATACCAAAAAAATGGTTCGCATAAAAAGTAGCGTGCCAAAAGAAGGCAATTTGTGGGTTTTTTCATCAACCACACGAATGCCCATCACCAACTTACCAAAGGACTGACCCCGCATGACAATCAATATTAACTGAATAAAAATCAGCGCCATAAATAACAGGTTACTGATGACGGCGGTGGTTTGTGGTACGGATTTGGCGATGGACTGCGAATAGGCGTAAGCGTCGCTGTAATTGGTCAATTTGGCAAGCTCATTCACGTCCATGGCGCCCCAAAACGCCATCAGTAGCGGTAGCCACGCCAAACAGTACAAAGCCACATTGATGACAAATGCCAAAAACCGTTCGCTGACTTTGGCATAAGTCAATACCCCTTCGTGGTCGTTTGTTTTGCGCAAAGTAACATTTTTGACAGGGTTGGGGTGGGTTTTGCGTCCATAAAGTCTGTCAAGACGGGCTTTTTGTGCTTGTTTGGTGGGGCTTTCTTCGGGGCGAAAGTCCACATTATCCCCAAAGCCCCGTGTGGGTCTGGGTGTGGGAGCAGATTGGGGGGTCTGGGCGGAGTTTGGCTGATAAAAAGGTTGACCTTGGGTCATGTCGCCAAGCCTTGCCCAATTATCCATGCCGCTGTGCCACATCAAATCATCAAGCAACACTTCGCCTGATGACAGCATGGCATTGACTTCGTCAAGACTGTAAGGACCTGCTTGAACGCCATTACGTGCAAGATAGATTTTCATCGCACCGCCTTAAAAAATACGGTTAAGACCATTTAACGCCGCCACACGGTAAGCTTCTGCCATGGTGGGGTAGTTAAAGGTGGTGTTGATAAAGTATTCTAAGGTATGACCGCATTTCATCACTGCCTGACCGATATGGATAATCTCCGAAGCGTGGTTACCATAGCAGTGAATGCCAAGAATTTCAAGGGTTTCTCTATGAAATAAGATTTTGAGTACCCCAGAGCGTTCACCGATGATTTGCGCTCGGGCAAGATGTCTAAAAAAGGCTTGTCCCACTTCATAGGGAATTTGTTCGTCGGTGAGTTCTTTTTCGGTTTTGCCAATGCTGGAAATTTCAGGAATGGTATAAATGCCTGTAGGCACACTGGTTACAAATTCAGCGTCTTCATCGCCCACCATAAATCCTGCGGCATTACGCCCTTGGTCGTAGGCGGCGCTTGCCAAAGACGGCCAGCCAATGACATCGCCCACCGCATAAATGTGCGGCACGGCGGTGCGGTAGGTTTTATCTACTTCTAGCTGTCCACGATTGTTGGCACTAAGTCCCACCGCTTCCAAATTAAGACCGTCGGTGTTGCCCGAACGTCCGTTACACCACAAAATGGCGTCGGATTTGATTTTTTTACCGCTTTTTAGGTGGAGTACCACACAATCATCAAAGGTTTCTAAGCGATCGATTTCTTCATTGTTACGGATACGCACGCCAAATTGACGAAAGTCATGACTTAAAGCGTCAGAAATTTCATCGTCCAAATAGCTCAATAACTGGTCTTTATTATTAATTAAATCAACAACATATCCAAGACCTGTAAAAATAGATGCGTATTCACAACCAATAACGCCTGCCCCGTAGATGATGATTTTGCGTGCCACATAATCCATTTGTAGGATTTTGTCAGAATCAAACACACGGGGGTGGTCAAAGTCCAAGATGTCTGGGCGATAAGGGCGAGAACCGACAGCGATGATGGCTTGCTCAAAGGTGATGGAACGGTTGGTTTCGTCGTCCATGTCATCAATTTCTAAGGTGTGAGCGTCAATAAATTTTCCCCAACCTTGAATGATGTCAATGCCGTTACGTTGATAAAAGATTTTGTGGGTATTGACTTGTCTTAAGATGACTTGACGGGCTTTGCTTAGGACTTTGTTGAGCGGTACTTGAAAGCTGTCAGTGATGGAGCTAAACAAAGGATCACGACGAATGCCGATGATGTTAAACACCGATTGACGTAACGCTTTACTGGGGATTGTGCCGACATGGGCGCAGTTACCGCCAACTTGATCTCGGGGGTCAACAACCGCCACTTTTTTGCCCGATTTGGCAAGCTTCATCGCTGCTGCTTCACCGGCAGGGCCCGCCCCCAAGACCACGGCGTCATAATCAAAGCTGTGTCTATTTTTGGGTTTGGGGGAGTTGAGCGCCACACGCTGACCATCTAGGGGGCTGATGATGACGTGATGGGGGTCTTCGTGTGTGGTACTGATGTGTACCGATTTGTCAGTTTTTTTGGGGCTGACTTCTTTGCTGGCGACGTTGTCCAAAATTTCACTGTTGGTAGCTGTGGTTTCAGCTGATGGGGTTTGGCTGTCGGTTTGGGTTTGTTTGGTCATGGTTTTGTTCTGTGATTTGGGTGAGTGAGCAGGTCTTTTGACTTTATTGGCTCTTGACATAAAAAATCCTATGGCTATAAAGCGTGCTTTTGGGTTATCCAATGCGACGGGTCAGCCCTGTGATCTGTAAAATTCGGGTGGCTATCTCTTCAATGCTCATTTCGGAGACATTCAGATTGGGAATTTTTTCGGTGGTATAAATGGCTTGTATGGCACGCTGTTCTTCTTGACACTGTGCAAGACTGGCATAACGGCTGCCTGCTTTGCGTTCTTGGCGAATGCGCACCAATCGTTCTGTGTCAATGGTCAGTCCAAACAGTTTATCACGATAAGGCTGTAGGACTTTGGGTAAGCGGTTGCTGTCTAAGTCATCTTCGGTCAGGGGGTAGTTGGCGGCACGAATGCCAAATTGTAGGGCAAGATACAAGGACGTGGGTGTTTTGCCCGAACGAGACAAGCCCACCAAAATGATGTCAGCGCCGTCATAGTGATTGGTTCTGGCGCCATCGTCATTGTCTAGGGCAAAATGCACCGCACTGATACGGGCTTTGTAGTCTTCGGAGTCCACTTGTCCGTGCGCCATGCCTGCGTGGGGGTCGGGCGTTTGTCCGATTTCGTCAGCAATTCGCCCGATCAAACCTTCATAAATGTCTAGGTTACAGGCATCGGCTTCGTTGATGATGTTGCGGATGTCGTCGCTGACAATGGTGTCAAACACCAAAGGTCGTAGCCCTGATGTTTTTTGTGCTTCGGTAATGCGTCTGGCGGCTTCATAGGCAAGTTCAGGCGTATTGACATAAGGAATGATTTTGATGTCAAAATTATTTACCCCAAATTGACTAAGTAACGACCGTCCAAGTGTTTCGGCAGTGATGGCTGTGCCGTCAGAGATAAAAAACGCACTTCTTAAAAGTGGTTTGGGGCTTGGTGTGGCAAGGGGAGTGCTTTGGGGATTATGGATATACATGGGCGTCCTTTATTATGGCGTAAATTTTTGAAAAGTATATCATAAAACGGTGGCTTTGCATAAGGTGAATTTAGCTTGCTTGCCACGCTTTAAAACCCTTGAAATTGGACTGATAAAAAAAGAGCGATTTTAAAATAAGCATGATTTTAAAATAAGAACAAGTGTTTTAATATTAAGCAAAGTTTATTTGATAAGAAAATGTGGGCTATTTTGATAAAGCTTTTTAAAAATAAATGCTTAAAAAAGCATTTTTGTGATTTTAAGTTGTTATCGGCAGATTAAAATGATTTTGTTTGGCGTTTGTGTGGTGTTAGCAGCGATTTGGTGCGATGATTAAGTTTACAGCAATACACAAAGTCGCCGGCTGACGCTCAGACACAAAATGATATTTTTTAAATAAATATACCCATTTTTATATAAAATAAAATTGAGTATCCGCAAATTTACCGCTATAATCAGCCTAATTTTTCACAAATAGGGTAAAAATGATGACCGCACAAGTAATTCCCTTTAGCAAACTGGGTAAACACGACGTTGAGATCGTGGGTGGCAAAAACGCCTCTTTGGGCGAGATGATCAGTCATCTGTCTGAACTGGGCGTGAGCGTGCCAAATGGTTTTGCGACCACCGCCGACGCATTTAACCGCTTTTTGACCGAAACAGGGCTTTTGGATAAGATTAACAGCACCCTAAAAACCCTTGATGTGGACAACGTAGAAGAGCTTGCCAAAACAGGCAAACAAATCCGTGATTGGGTCATTGCTCAAGAGCTGCCAAAATCCTTAGAAGATGAAATTCGTCAAGCGTATGATGAGCTGACTGGCGGTCAAGACGTGGCAGTGGCGGTACGTTCATCGGCGACCGCTGAAGATTTGCCCGATGCGTCATTTGCAGGTCAGCAAGAGACCTTTTTGAACATTCGTGGTATTGACAACGTACTGATTGCCATCAAAGAAGTGTTTGCCAGTCTATACAATGACCGTGCCATCGCTTACCGTGTACATAAAGGCTTTGAGCACGCAGGCGTGGCACTGTCGGCAGGTGTTCAGCGCATGGTGCGTTCTGAGACAGGCACGTCTGGGGTGATGTTCTCCATTGATACCGAAAGCGGTTTTGATGAAGTGGTGTTTGTTACCGCAAGTTATGGTTTGGGCGAAATGGTTGTTCAAGGGGCGGTAAACCCTGATGAATTTTATGTGTCCAAAGCCTTGCTTGCCCAAAACCGTCCCGCAGTTGTGCGTCGTAACCTAGGCTCAAAGCACAAAAAGATGGTTTATGGTGATGAGGGCAGCACCGCCAAATCTACCAAGATTGTGGACGTAGATAAAGCCGACCGCAATCAATTTGCTTTGTCTAGCGATGAACTGACTCGCCTTGCCCGTCAAGCGGTCATCATTGAAAAACATTATGGCTGTCCGATGGACGTAGAATGGGCAAAAGACGGCGATACGGGTGAAATTTTTATCGTACAAGCTCGCCCCGAAACGGTCAAATCTCGCCAAGACAAAGGCAGCATGGAGCGTTATGTCATCAATTCTAAAGGCGCAAAAGTCCTAACCGAAGGTCGCTCTATCGGTCAGCGTATCGGCGCAGGCAAGGTGCGTGTTGTCAGTACCTTAAGCGAGATGAGTAAAGTCCAAGACGGCGACGTACTGGTGTCCGACATGACCGATCCCGATTGGGAACCTGTGATGAAACGTGCCAGCGCCATCATCACCAACCGTGGTGGACGCACTTGTCATGCTGCCATCATTGCCCGTGAGCTTGGTGTGCCTGCCATTGTTGGCTGTGGTAATGCCACCGAAAGCCTAACAGACGGTCAAGACGTAACCGTATCATGTGCCGAAGGCGATACAGGGTTTGTGTACGATGGGCTTATCAGCTTTGAAAAACAAACCAACCTTGTCAGTGCCATGCCTGAACTTGCCTTTAAGGTGATGATGAATGTCGGTAACCCTGACCGTGCCTTTGACTTTGCTCAGATTCCTAATGAAGGCGTGGGGCTTGCTCGCTTAGAGTTTATCATCAACCGTATGATCGGCGTACACCCCAAAGCCTTGCTCAATATGGACAGCCTACCCCAAGAGACCGTACAAGCCATCATGGAGCGTTCGGCAGGCTATCCGTCCCCTGTGGATTTTTATGTCAATAAATTGATTGAAGGCATTGCCACGCTTGCGGTGGCGTTTCGTGAAAAGCCCGTCATCGTGCGTATGAGCGACTTTAAGTCCAACGAATACGCCAACCTTATCGGTGGTAAGCTTTATGAGCCATCAGAAGAAAACCCCATGCTTGGTTTTCGTGGGGCGAGCCGTTATGTGTCCGAAACCTTCCAAGACTGCTTTGAACTTGAGTGCCGTGCCCTAAAATATGTGCGTGATAACATGGGCTTGACCAACGTTAAAATCATGATTCCATTTGTGCGTACGCTTGATGGGGCAAGACGAGTCATTGAACTTCTGGCAAAAAATGGCTTAAAGCGTGGCGAAAATGGCTTAGAAATCATCATGATGTGCGAATTGCCGACCAACGCTTTGCTTGCAGATGAATTCTTGCAATATTTTGATGGATTCTCCATCGGCTCTAACGATTTGACCCAATTAACGCTAGGGCTTGACAGAGACAGTGGTATTGTTTCACACCTATTTGATGAGCGTGATCCTGCGGTCAAAAAACTGCTGTCTATGGCGATTGAAGCGTGCAAAAAACAAGGCAAATATGTCGGCATTTGCGGTCAAGGGCCATCGGATCATCCCGACCTTGCCAAATGGCTGATGGAACAAGGCATCAGTTCGGTATCGCTAAACCCTGATACGGTGCTGGATACTTGGCTGTTCTTGGCGCAAAAATAAACCGCTCATCAAAAAATCGCTGCTTTTGAAGTGGCGATTTTTGTCATTGGTTTTGTTGGTTAATTGTTTGGTCAAAGGTGAAAAGGTTTATGAAATATTTGTCTTTTATTGTGTGTTTTGCCGTTTTATTTGGTGCGTCTGCCTTTGCGTCGCAGTTTCAGTCGCCAAGTGGTAACATCATTTGCGCCACCAAAACCAATGGGGTGTTTTGTTATATTGCCCAAAAATCCAGCGCCAAACCTGCCATGCCACGCCCAAAAGATTGCCACTTAGATTGGGGTCAGCTTTTTTACGTGAATGGCACAGGCAAAGCAGGGCTTATCTGTCATGGCGATTATCCTTTTTCAGGTCAAGCCAAAACACTGGCTTATGGCAAAACCATCAAAGGCAACGGCTGGCAATGCACTAGTGCCAAAACAGGCATGACTTGCAAAAATAGCCAAGGTCGTGGTTTTACCCTAAGCCGTGCCAAACAAAAACTGTTTTAATACTGTGTCTATGATAAATAAGGTAATCACAAGATTGCCTTATTTTTTGCCATGATTGAGCCGTTAGGATATAATAAGCCTTTTATCTAGCTTATGACCACCACGCCCCCAAGCCATGCCTTTGCCCGCTGTTTTAATTTAAATGCCATTCATGCGCCCAGAAATTTTACGCCGATTGACCGTCAGCCCATTTGCCTAGAAATCGGTGCAGGCAAAGGCAAACACGCTTTGTTATTTGCCAAAGCCAATCCTGATAAGACGTTATTTGCCATAGAACGTACCCTTGATAAATTTACTGCTTTTGAAAAATGCGCAAAAAATGAACATTTGCCAAACTTAAATCCCATTCATGCCGATGCCATTGCGTGGACGGCGTTTGCGGT
>JBHAZZ010000075.1:0-18226 GCA_041781275.1 Moraxella sp. | reverse complement strand
GGATTTTTGTATTGATGGGCGAGATCGGGTGATTGAGTATGTGGCGCACACTTATGGGCGTGAAGCGGTTTCTCAGATCATCACCTTTGGTACGATGGCAGCCAAAGCGGTGGTGCGTGATGTGGCTCGGGTGCAAGGCAAATCTTATGGATTGGCAGATAAAATCTCCAAACTCATTCCCAAAACCCCCGGCATTTCACTTGCCACCGCCCTAGAAGAAGAAAGCCAACTTCAAGATCTCTTGACCAATCCTGACGCCACCGACCACGAACAGGCGGTAGAAGTGTGGGAGATGGCACAAAAATTAGAAGGCATTACCCGAAACGTCGGCAAACACGCAGGGGGCGTGCTGATTGCACCCAATCGTATCAGTGATTTTAGTGCCATTTATTGCGACGACGAAGGGCATTTTGTCAGCCAATATGACAAAGACGATGTAGAAGCCGTTGGACTGGTAAAATTTGACTTTTTGGGGCTAAGAAACCTAACGGTCATCAAAGCCGCCATTGACAACATTGACAAACGCCGACACGCCGAAGGACAGCCACCCATTGACCTTGACACCTTGCCACTGGACGACATGGAAGTTTATCGCCATGTTCTACAAGAAGGAAATACCACCGCCGTATTCCAACTTGAAAGTAGCGGCATGAAAAAATACCTAAAACGGCTCAAACCCAGTAACATTGAAGACGTGATTGCGATGTGCGCCCTGTATCGCCCCGGACCTTTGGAATCGGGCATGGTGTCTGACTTTATTGAGCGCAAACACGGTCAGCAAACGGTCGCTTATCCAACGCTTGACTATCAACACGAATGGCTAAAACCTGCCCTTGAGTCCACTTATGGGGTCATCGTTTATCAAGAGCAAGTCATGCAAATTGCCCAAATTTTGTCAGGTTATACATTGGGTGGCGCTGATATGCTGCGTCGTGCGATGGGTAAGAAAAAACCTGAAGAAATGGCAAAACAAAAGCAAACCTTCGTAGATGGGGCAATTGCCAACCAAATTGACGGAGAACTTGCCGCCAAGATTTTTGAATTGATTGAATTTTTTGCAGGTTATGGCTTTAACAAATCGCATTCTGCCGCTTATGGGGTGCTGGCTTATCAAACCGCCTACCTAAAACACTACTACCCTGCGGAATTTATGGCGGCGGTACTGACATCGGAAATGAACAACACCGACAACGTGGTCTTTTTGATTGGCGACTGCGAAAAAAACTTTGGCTTGTCGGTTGTGCCCCCAAGCGTCAATCGCAGTCAGTGGCATTTTGTGGCAGACGACCCAAAAACCATCGTGTACGGACTTGGGGCAGTCAAAGGCGTGGGCGAAGACGCTGTTGCCAGTATCATCAAGGCTCGCAGCGAAAGCGAATTTCGGGATTTATACGATTTTTGTAACCGTGTGGACACCAAAAAAGTGGGTAAACGTGCCCTAGAAGCCCTAATCATGGCAGGGTGTTTTGATGATTTGGCATACAAACTACAGCCCCACCTACAAAATTTAGATGGCAAAAATCAAAATTACCAAATTCGTGGCGGACTTTGGGCGCAGTTACCCACCGCCATGGAAGTTGCCAACCAAAACCGCCAAAACGCCATTTTGGGCAGCATGGACTTGTTTGCCGAAGTAGATGACGGTTTAAGCATTGCGCCATCTTTGCCAAACATCATTTGGAGCAGCAAAGAACGCCTAGAAAAAGAAGTCAAAACCTTGGGACTGTATTTGACAGGACACCCTTTGGACGAATATCGCACAGAACTGCAAAATTACACCAACGTCGCCAACATCACCGAACTTCGTGAAACCAATTACCAAAATTTAAGCCGTGTGGCAGGACTCATCATTGATGTGGCAAATTTTGGCAATCGGGTCGCCATCACCCTAGACGACGGCAGCGATCGCTTGGAAGTCAGCTGTTTTAGCGATCATTACCTTCGCCTAAAACACGCCCTAAACATCGGCGAGATTGTCGTGGCTCGGGTCAGCATACGAGACAGTGATGGAAGGCTGTTTGCTCGGCTACATGGCGTTCATACCCTACTGCACGCTCGTTTAAAATATACGTCCACCATCGCTGTCAATCTTGCCAGCCACGACACCCAAAAACTTTATGCCCTACTTAATCTCCTAAAAGAAAATAGCCCTGCCGATCCTGCCGAAGTCGCCAATTTTGTCCAAAGTCAAACCAAAGACGATGACGACACACCCTTTGAACACGACGGCTGTCTGCCCGTCCGTTTGTATGTACATGATGAATGCGGCAAAGGGGAAGTGGCGGTCAATGACAGGTTTCGCATTTACCCCAGTGATGACAATTTATCAAAATTACGGCAGCTTTTTGATGACAAAAATCTGATTTTAAAATAAGGGAAAAATTTTGCAAAAACACGCATTTTTACAGCAGATTCGCATTGTGATGGTGGGGACGACATTGCCTGCCAACATCGGTAGCGCCGCTCGTGCCATGCACACCATGGGATTGACTGAGCTGGTGGTGGTCAAACCCAAACTTGCCATCGATGACACCAGTTATGCCAACGCCACCGCAGGGGCTTTTATATTACAAAATACTCGCATTGTGGAGATATTGGCGGACGCATTGGCGGATTGTTCTTTGGTTTTGGCAGCTTCAGCACGCCTAAGACACCTGCCCCGCCCTGTCATCACCCCAAGCCAAAGTGCGTTGCTTATTGATGAATTTTTGAGCGGTCATCAGCACACGACACCGCCCAAAGTCGCCATTGTGTTTGGGCGAGAAGATAGGGGATTGACCAACCAAGAATTAAGCCTTGCCAATCATCATATCCAAATTCCTGCCAATCCAGACTACCCTGTGCTCAATGTCGCTAGCGCCATACAAGTGATTTGTGCCAGCATTTATGAGCATTTTTCAAAATCTGTCAGCCAAGAAATCGGCACGCCCTTAGCCATCAATTTTCGCACCGATTGGGACGAACCTGCCATCACGTCCGCCCAAGAACGCAAATTACAAGACAATTTCCTTGAATTATTCATCAAATTAAACCTTGCCCGAGCCGACGATCTCAAAGAGTTGCCAAACCGTTTATCCAGATTAAGCAGCCGCCTACAACTCGATCAAAAAGAATATGCCATGTTACAAGCGGTCATCGCTAAAATTAAAGGGCAATGCTAATTCTATGTTACAATAACCATACTTTATGATTTTGATAACCAAGGACAATCATGACACTCTTAAAAAACTTGCGTGAATTGACCCACGCCATCGATGATGACATTTCCGCTGTTTTACAAAAAGACCCAGCCGCCCGCAACAAATTAGAGATTTTACTGACTTATCCGGGGGTGCACGCTCGCATTTTGCACCGTGGCGCTCACAAACTTTGGCAATGCGATCAAAAATTTTTGGCTCGCAGTTTGTCGCACCTAAGCCGCATGGCAACTGGCATTGAAATTCACCCTGCCGCCAAAATTGGCAAACGCTTGTTTATTGATCACGGCATGGGCGTGGTGATTGGCGAAACTGCCGAAATCGGCGATGATGTTACTTTGTATCATGGCGTTACTTTGGGTGGTGTTTCTTGGGAAAAAGGCACCAAACGCCACCCCACGCTTGGTAGTCATGTGGTGGTGGGCGCAGGGGCAAAAATTTTGGGGGGATTTACGGTGGGCGATCACGCCAAAATCGGCTCTAATGCGGTGGTGGTCAAACCCGTTCCCGCTCACGCCACGATGGTTGGTAGCGCCGCCCGTATGATTGACAAAAAGCCCAAAACCGACACACCCCCCAAAGACGAAGACGACAAATTTAACGCCTACGGTCAAACCCCCGACAACAAAGACCCCGTCGCCACCAGTATCAGCGTACTGCTTGATCATATCCAAGCTCAAGACAAACGCATTGATGACTTGCAAGCCGCTTTATGCAGACTTGATCCCAATTTTTGTCAAACACAAAGCAAACCATTGAAAGCTCAAGATTTAGACATTTTAAACGTTGATGACGCTTCCAAAGTTTCCCATTAATCCCAATTTTTCGCCATTTTAAGGAATTTTTATGTCTTGGCAACAAATCCATTTACAATGCACCAAAGACCAAGTTGAACTGGCAGAAGCCTTATTTTATGAAGCCGAAGCGGTGTCCATCTTGCTAGAAGATGCAGGCGATGAGCCACTGTTTGAACCCATGCCAGGTGAAGAGCCGCTTTGGGGCGATGTGATCATGACCGCCATTTTTGACACGCATTCAGACGAACAATTTGCCAACACCGATTTTGAAACCTTGGCACACCAAATCGCTGCCGAAGCAGGGGCAAGCCGTGTTTGGCTCACCCGACTTGATGACAAAGACTGGACACGAGAATGGATGAGCCACTATAAACCCATCAAATGCTCGGGCAATCTTTGGATTGTGCCACAATGGCTTGACACTCCCGATCCTACCGCCACCAATCTGATCCTAGACCCAGGACTGGCTTTTGGCACAGGGTATCACGCCACCACCCGTCTGTGTTTGGACTGGTTAAGCCAGCAAGATCTCAAAGACAAAGTGGTGATTGATTATGGCTGCGGCTCAGGGATTTTGGGCGTGGGAGCATTACTGCTTGGCGCCAAACAAGTCCTAGCGGTAGACATTGACCCGCAAGCCATTCTTGCCACCCGCCAAAACGCCAAATTAAACGGTGTGGCGGACAAGCTACACGCTTTTTTACCCGAAGAATTTCAACATTTTTGGCAAGAACAAAACCTAAAAGCCGACACCATCACCGCCAACATTCTTGCCAAGCCCTTGATTCATTTTGCCCCTTATTTTGCCACCTTGCTCAAAGATGGTGGGCGTATCGTGCTGGCAGGGCTTATCCAAAATCAAGTAACAGACGTAACAAATGCTTACACACCTTACTTTGATGTTGAACCGCCCTTCCACTATGATAACCCAGATGATGCCCATTGGTGTCGTTTATCCGCCATAAAACACACTTAAACCCCCCAATAATTGTAAATTCCGTAACAATCTAGTAGGATAAGGGCAGGACTGATTAAGCATTTGATATACAAAATGATAAAAAACATCTTAATGTTATTTTTGGTATTTTATGTTTAAATATTGTCGGTTCTGCCCAAACCAAAAAATATCCGCTTTTAGGTCTTATTTTATTTGGTTGTACGGCTAAAGCAATTATTGGAACACCCATGAGTCATCAATTAAAAACACAGTGCCCCAGTTGTGGTGCACTTTATCCCATGCCTGCTGCCAAAATTGGCGATCTTACTGCTCGTGCCAAATGTGGACGTTGCCAGCAAGTGTTTTTATTGAACGAAAACATTAAGCAGCCGACCACGCCCACAGGCAGTACACCCCAAAACACACCACCGCCCACAGCAGCTAGCGCAACACAGGCACGCCCACAGGCTTCACCAACACAAAGTACCGCTCACCAAACGGCGCAGCCTGATAATTTGATGACACGTCGCCCATCACCAAGCGCCCAAACACCACCAAAACAGTCGCCTAAACCTGCGGCTGCTCAAACACCTGTTTCATCTGCCGATGATGACTTTAGTCGTTATTTGGACGAACAGATGAATCTTGCCACAAAAAATATTCCTAGCAATAAACCAGATGATAATACTGAGAGTGAAACTTGGGTACAAGATTTGCTACAAAACAGTGATACTGGGGAAAATGCTAACATTAACCGCACTACCAACCCTAAGGCAAATCAAGCGCAAAACATTGATTTGACGACTGTGATCCCCGCCGCACCATTTTCCACTCAAAAGAAAAATGCGTCGCTAAAACGGGTACTTTCACACAAACCTACCACACAACAACTGGCAACGAAACGACCGCTTGTCGGGCAGTTGATGTGGTTAATCGGTTGTTTGCTGTTAGTGGGATTATTAATTGTACAATACGTCCTATTCAATTTGGACACGTTGATCAAAAATCCCAGCCATGCTCAAAAAATTCAAGCTTTTTGTGAACTTGCCAAATGCAGTGCGCCCAAAGCCAATTTAAGTAGCATCGGTGTTGAGACCGCCCACAAAAACCGCAAAGGTGAAACTGACATCATCATCACGATTTTTAATCGTGGCAGCGAAGAACAGTTATACCCCGACTTGTTGGTGCGTCTTAAAACCAGTGATGGCAGAGTGGTTGGCGATTTTATTGCCAGTCGCCGTCATTACTTGGCTGAATCACAAAAAAGCATTTTGGGTCATCAAAGCAAACGTATCATGCTAACCGCCAAAATTGACACACCGGTTGATTTGGTTGAAGTGACGCCGATATATTACTAAGATTACAAACCCCTTATCCTAAACTTTGGCACAACCTTGCCTTGTTTAGGTTTTTTTACCCTAAAAAAACTGGCACGATTTGTTAATGCTGTTTTAACGCTTTGATAATGCAAGCAATAGTTTAACAAGTCTTAATTTTTACCCTAAATTGGTTAATACTTTATGACTACTGAAACCACCACTCAAGCTCCTTTGTATACCCATGTTGAAACTGCGGTAGAGCAGCACTTGGCGAATTTTACCAGTGACCAAGATTTGTCTCATCTGTATGATTTCTTTTTGGGTGAATTTGAAAAGCCTTTATTGGTTACCATTTTAAAATACACCCAAGGCAATCAATCCAAAGCCGCCCAAATCCTTGGCTTAAACCGTGGAACGTTACGCACCAAACTAAAAATGTACGATCTACTAAAACAAAAGTAAGTCCAAGCCCTTTATAAAATCCCCAAGAACTGGTATCATTAGCCCTTATTTTTGTTACCATGATTGGGGGTTTTATGAGCGTAAAGCGTTTTGCATTACTGTCTGTATCGGATAAGACGGGCATTGTTGAGTTTGCCCAAGGACTTGTAAAGTCAGGATTTCACATTCTGTCCACAGGTGGCACCTTTAATCTTTTGACACAGGCAGGCGTACCTGCCACTGAAGTCTCCGCCCATACCGGCTTTCCTGAGATGATGGACGGTCGTGTCAAAACACTCCACCCCAAAATTCATGGGGGCATTTTGGGTCGCCGTGGCACCGATGACGCTGTGATGAACGAGCACAACATTGATCGCATTGATGTTGTGGCGGTTAATCTTTATCCATTTGCTGCCACCATCGCCAAAGCCGATGCTACCATGAGTGATGCCATTGAAAACATTGACATTGGTGGACCTGCCATGGTGCGTTCTGCCGCCAAAAACCACGCTCATGTAGGTATCATCACAAGCCCAAACGATTATGACCGAGTGTTAGATGAACTTTCTGCCACTGGTGAAATCAGTTACGCCACTCGTTTTGATTTGGCGGTTAAGGCATTTGAACACACCGCTCAATACGATGGCATGATCGCCAATTTCTTTGGTGCAAGACTGCCCGACGCCAGTGCTACCGCTCCTAGCGAAGACGCCAGCGCCACAAGCAGCTTTGCTCGTACTTTTAATTTACAGCTACAAAAATCCCAAGAGCTGCGTTATGGCGAAAACCCCCATCAGTCTGCCGCCTTTTATGTAGAAAAAGACGTCAAAGAAGCCAGTGTCAGCACCGCCAAACAGCTACAAGGCAAAGAATTGTCTTATAATAACATTGCCGACACCGACGCTGCACTAGAATGCGTAAAATCTTTTGCCAAACCTGCTTGCGTCATTGTCAAACACGCCAACCCTTGCGGGGTCGCCGTTTCTTTAGATGGCATTTTGGACGCTTATAATCTTGCCTACGCCACCGATCCCGAAAGTGCCTTTGGTGGTATCATCGCCTTTAACCGCAAGCTAGACACCCAAACCGCCAAAGCCATCATTGATCGCCAATTTGTGGAAGTCATCATCGCCCCAAGCATTGAAGACGGCGTGTTAGACATCACGTCCGCCAAGAAAAATGTGCGTGTTTTGGTGTGCGGTGAACTGCCAAACATCAATGAACGTGCCAGCCAATACGACTTTAAACGAGTCAATGGCGGACTTTTGGTACAAGACCAAGATTTGGGCATGATTGACAAAGCCGACCTAAAAGTCGTTACCAAGATCGCCCCCACAGACGCTGAATTGGACGATCTAATTTTTGCGTGGAAAGTCGCCAAATACGTCAAATCTAACGCCATCGTGTACGCCAAAAACCGCCAAACCATCGGCATTGGCGCAGGACAAATGAGCCGTGTCAATTCAGCACGCATTGCCGTCATCAAGGCAGAACACGCAGGACTGCCCGTAAAAGGTGCGGTGATGGCTTCAGACGCCTTTTTCCCATTTCGTGATGGCATTGACAACGCCGCCAAAGCAGGCATTAAATGCGTAATTCAACCCGGTGGCTCTATGCGTGATGATGAAGTCATTGCCGCCGCCGACGAACACGGCATTGCCATGGTCTTTACAGGCATGAGACATTTCCGTCATTAATTGACAGGATTTGTCATAAAAGCGATCGGACTGTTGGTCGCTTTTTTATTCGTACCAACTTAGGAAGTATTGACCTTTAATTGTAAAAAAAATTTCAAAATGATTAGTGTTTTAAGCGATAAATATAGCCAATAGAATTAAATGGATAGGCTTGACAGCAAAGGCGATTTAGGCTTTATCAAAAAAAACACAACATCTGTATACCAATTTAAAGCACATAAAAATCGCATAAACTTTAATACGTCCCACACTTTTACCAAACCCCAACTTCGTGGTTTAATTTTGGTTAAACAAAACCCAAACCCCCTTTGCTAGTACCATAATGACAAAAAACGTACCAGTCAGCTGATACGTTTTTTGTTACTTTTTACCGTTATAGTTTGGCGGTCAGTTCAGGCAACGCTTCAAACAAATCTGCTTGCAAGAAATAATCTGCCACGCCCGCAATCGGCGCTTCAGGATCGGTATTGATGGCAACGATGGTTTTGGAGTCTTTCATGCCTGCCAAGTGCTGAATTGCCCCAGAAATCCCTACAGCAATATAAAGCTGTGGCGCAACGATTTTGCCCGTTTGCCCCACCTGCAAATCGTTTGGCACAAAACCTGCGTCCACCGCCGCACGACTTGCCCCCACTGCTGCCCCAAGTTTATCCGCCAAAGGCTCAATGTATTTGGCAAAGTTTTCGCTACTGCCCACAGCACGACCGCCTGACACCACAATGGCGGCAGATGTCAGTTCAGGACGAGAGCTTTGGGCAAGTTCTTGGCTGACAAAACTGCTTTTGCCAGAATCTGCCACGCTTGCCACGGTTTCTACACCGGCACTGCCATCTTGACCTGCTGCATCAAAAGCAGTGGTACGAACCGTTAGTAATACTTTGTCTTCGTTATTTTGGACGGTGGCGGTGGCGTTACCTGCATAAATTGGACGTTCAAAGGTCTTGCCATCAATCACGGCGGTGATGTCTGACACCATATTGACATCAAGCAACGCCGCCACTCGTGGCATGAAGTTTTTGCCTGTAGTGGTAGCAGGGGCAACGATGTGGCTATAACCTTCTGCAAGGGACACCACCAAAGGGGTGACGTTTTCAGCCAACGCATGGGCGTACACCGCATCATCAGCCAACAATACTTTGCTGACACCTGAAATTTTTGACGCTTGCTCAGCGACCTTTGCCACGCCTTGACCTGCGACCAAAACGTGTACATCAGAGCCAAGTTGTAGCCCTGCGGTTACGGTAGCAAGAGTGGCGGATTTTAATTCGTTGTTGTCATGTTCTGCATAAACCAAGACGGTCATAGTCAATCCTTATTATCTGTTAGGCTACTTAAATCACATTAAAGAACTTTGGCTTCGTTTTTTAGCTTGTCAATCAGTTCATCAACACTTGCCACTTTGATACCTGCGCTGCGCTCAGCAGGGGCAGCCACTTTAATGGTGGTAACTTTGGCACTCATGTCCACGCCAAAATCGGCAGGGGTTTTGATGTCAATCGGCTTTTTCTTGGCTGCCATGATGTTGGGCAGTTTGGGGAAACGTGGCGCATTCAAACGCAAATCCGCCGTAACCACCGCAGGCAAAGTCAGCGACAAAGTCTCTAGCCCCCCATCAATCTCACGGGTTACTTTTAATGCCTGACCTTCAAGCACCACTTCAGACGCAAACGTACCTTGTGATGCGTTCATCAACGCTGCAAGCATTTGCCCTGTTTGGTTATTGTCATCATCAATGGCTTGTTTGCCCAATAATACAATGTCCGCCCCTTCAGCTTCGGCAACGGCTTTTAAAATTTTTGCCACTTGCAAAGGATAAGTCTTGGCGTCGGTTTCTACAAGCACCCCTCTGTCCGCCCCAAGCGCCAACGCCGAACGGATTTGTTCTTGGGCTTGGCTTACCCCCACCGATACTGCAATGATTTCTGTGGCAATGCCTTTTTCTTTTAGGCGAACCGCCTCTTCAATGGCAATTTCACAAAAAGGATTGACGCTCATTTTGGCGTTGGCAAGCTCTACCCCTGATTCGTCCGATTTGACACGCACTTTGACGTTGTGATCGACCACACGTTTGACTGCAACTACTACTTTCATGAAAAGCTCCGTTAAATACGCAAGTTATCCGTTCAAATATACCACATTTAACCCAATTTCTAAAGTGCAAAACGTCAGTAATGATATTCTATTTTGGTTTTTGGCAAATCATCAGTGTCAAATCACCCTGCCATGACAAAATTGTATTTGGCTGTATTTTGTCTTAAAAAAATATCGCCCAATCAATGACTGGACGATATTTAAAAATCTGCACTCTAACTGATTATAGCGCTTCAATTTGTTCGGCTTGTGGGCCTTTGGCGCCTTCAGTCAGGATAAAAGACACTTTTTGTCCTTCTGACAGTGATTTAAAGCCAGTACCCATGATGGCACTGTAATGAGCAAATACGTCTTGACCGCCGTTTTCTTGAGCGATAAAACCAAAACCTTTGGCATCGTTAAACCATTTAACGGTACCTTGAACTTTTTCTGACATGATAAAATTCCTATAAAATAAGGATAAAACAACTACTGGTAATACAACTATTGTAAAACAGTTTTTGGTTGATGTTGCCAGAGAAAACTACCGATATTTTAACAAAATTCAAAACTGTAGATTGTTTAATAAAGCCAATCATTACCCTTATAGACCTTATAGACCTTATAGACCTTATAGACCTTATAGACCTTATAAATCCAACTTAAAGGTTGTTGAAATATTCACTCATGGTACATAACCATAAAACAAATTATAACAAATTATTAAACAAAAACCAAGCAATTTATAAAAAACTTTTATTATAATTATGACGAAAAATCATATAAATCTCATCATTAATCCTTGATTTATCAATTTATTTGATAAGAAATTCAACAGTTTTTCTGTAAAAATCATTGTCATAAATCTATAACAGAAAGTTTGGAATTAACATAGGCGACAACAATACAAACACACAAAGCGCAGTATATGCCACCGCAAAAGACTTACAAAACGTCAAATATTGTACAGGAATTATCCATTCACTGGGATCGGGGTCATTGTGGCGAATGAGTCTTGCCCCATAAAACCAACCTGCCACACAATAAATGCCATACATCACAGGCACCGCAATCGCCAAGCTATCAAACTCCAACAGCCAAAGTCCAACACCACACACCAAAAGCCACAGCGATGTCAAAGCACTGACCCCACCAAACAAACGAGTTTGGGGCAATTTGCCTTCGTTATTTTGTAAAAGCTGAGCTTCGGTCCACACCAAGATTGCCACAATCAAACTGCCAAACACAAACGCATTTTGCCATGTCAAAAAAGCTGTCATCGTTAAGATTACCCCTTGAATAAAAAGGCTATTGTACAACAAATTTTGCTTAATATTATTTGTTTTTTAAAATTAAAAATTCACCCCGATTGATTTTTTTTAAATTAACCCCATTTAAAGGATAATTCATTTTGGAGAAATTTTTATGACTACTCTAAAAACTGTTAAGCACATATATTCACCCCCGCCAAAACATTGGGTGGGTGATGGCTTTCATGTGGCTTCTATGTTTCATTATGGCGAAACGCACAAAAACGTTGATCCCTTTTTGCTTTTGGATTACGCAGCGCCCATGCACTTTACCGCTCACACAGGCAGACCCAAAGGTGTTGGCGAGCACCCCCATCGGGGCTTTGAGACCGTTACCATCGCTTATCAAGGTGAAGTCAGCCATAGAGATGCCACAGGCGGTACAGGCACAATACATACAGGCGATGTGCAGTGGATGACCGCAGGTTCAGGCGTGATGCACGAAGAGTTTCACTCGGACGACTTTGGCAAAACTGGTGGCGCTTTTGAGATGGTACAGCTTTGGGTCAATTTGCCCGCCAAAGACAAAATGACTGCGCCCAATTATCATACCATCAAAAATGACGACATTCCTAATGTCTCTTTGACAGACGGTCAGGTGCGGGTTATCGCAGGTGATTTTGCCGGCACAACTGGCAAGGCACACACCTTTAGCCCCATCAATCTGTGGGACACTCGTCTAAACGCAGGAGCAAGCCATACCTTTGACGTGCCAGAAAGTCATAACTTGTTGATTTTGGTGCTGACCGGTCAAGTGGTAATCAATGGCAATCATGTGGCAAAAGACAGTCAGCTCATCACCTTTGATAAGGGCAGATCAAGCTTTCATATCAGCGCCGAAACAGACAGCAAGCTGCTAATTTTATCGGGCGAGCCACTGAATGAACCCATCGCAGGTCATGGGCCTTTTGTGATGAACACCCGTGAAGAAATCTTGCAAGCGTTTGCCGATTTGCAGTCGGGGAAATTTGCCGCCATACAGCGCTAATACTGCCAAAAGCCCAATTCTTAGGAGTTGGGCTTTTTATTTAAGCCGTCTCATCAACAGCATAAAATACGCCCCACCAAACAAAGACGCCAAAGTACCCACAGGTATTTCATAAGGAAAAATCATATAACGCCCAAACCAGTCAGACACCATCAAGATCATCGCCCCCAAAAGCACGCTGACCACGATTCGTACCCCAAGCGTCCTTGCTCCCAACATATATGCCAAATGGGGCGCCAAAAGCCCAACAAAACTCAAAAAACCCACCGCAAATGTCGCCACCGCCGACAGCAGTGCCACCAAAGTAAATAACACCAGTCGTGTCTTTGTTACCAAAAGCCCACGACCTTGGGCAATTTCCAAGCCAAAACTTAACAGCGCCAACGGCCTAGCATAACCATAAGCCACTGCCACACCCAAAACAGCAATAAAAAAATAAATGCCAGCAGTTTGGGGCGTGGCATAATATGTTGATCCCGACAAAAAACTTAATACAGTAAACAATCTAGGATCGTTTGATACCTTAATGACGCTTAGAGCCGCTGCCATCAGCGCCGAAATGGCAACCCCCACAAGCAGTAAGTGAGTACTGGCAATGCGCTTTACCAACGTCAAAATCAGCCCCAACGTCAGCAGCGCAAACACCGCCCCAAAACCAAATAAATACAGCGGACGAACTTGTAGTCCCCAAACAGGCAGCAGCAAAAAGCCCACCACTACCCCCATGGCGGTCGCCGAGCCTATGCCCAAAACTTCAGGGCTTGCCATTGGGTTATGGGTCAAGTTTTGTAAAATCACGCCTGCGGTGGCAAGCATCATGCCTGCTGAAATGGCGGTCAATGTGCGTGGCAGGCGAAATTCACCAATCAGCGCCCAATCTGCATTCAAACCAAATGCCATCTGTAACTGCTGCCCTGACCCCACCACATAAGGGGCAAAACACAAAGCCATCAGCATAAGCACGACCAAAGCCATCAGCAAATAACAGGGGCTGATTTGTCTTTGTGTATCAAAAGGCAGTGTCATGTGAGTGTCTTTTTGTTTGGGTAAAGTCAGCAGCAAATAAATCACCAATGGCACACCAAGAAACGCCGTCATTGCCCCCGCCCCCACAAAGGTATTTGGCGCATATAAGGTCATGACGTTGGACACCACCCACAAAATCAGCCCACCAAACAAAAAACTCATCAAAAGACGCCACGCCAAAGACCTAATGGTAAGCTGTCCTGCCAGTGTTGCCCCACATAGCCCAACAAAGCCAATAATCCCAAGCTTGGACACCACCAGCGCCACCGTCGCACACACCAACAAAACAACATACCGACGAATGTTGGCAACAGACACCCCAAGGCTTTTGGCTTGAGCGTCAGGCAATGCCATGACCACCAAAGACCGATAAACAGGAAATAACGCCCCCACAAACATCGCCGCTGTTACAACAAGCAAAACACTGGTATGCCACCCCGTTTGCGTCAAAATACCACTGCCCCACACCATGACCCCAAGCGTCAATTCAGAATGATAAAGCAGCAGCACACTTGCCACGGCGGACAACAGCATATTTACCACCAGTCCTGACAATACAAGCACCACAGGATTTAGACGACTTGGCAATGCCAACAAAAATACCGCCCCCACCCCAAGACACGCCCCAACAAAACTGACCCAAAAACTGCCATACAAGCCCAAACTGGGAAAAAACAGCGTGGTTAAAAGCAGCGCCATTTGTGCGCCACTGCCTACCGCTAATGTACTGTCTGAAGCCAACGGATTTTGCGCCACAGTTTGCAACAACGTGCTTGCCGCCGCCAACAGCCCGCCTGCCAATATCGCCACCGTCATGGTCGGGATCAGCGTCATGGCTTTGGCAACTTGTGGTAGCGACATCTGACCTGCTTGCAGTAGCTCCAAAAGCTTATCCGCCCCCAAAATCAGCCTACCCATCTTCTGATCCCATGTACTTATCATAACGGCACTGCTGACCGCCGCCATCACAGACAGTAGCAACAACATCAACGCACCAAGATGGGTTTTGACAAATTTAACCATAAAAGACAAGATACAAAAGCAGGTTTATGATTGATGAAAATTTATGATTGATACAGGTTATGATTGATTTAATGCCTTGGCAAACCCCACCATGCTTGGAATTTCGCCAAACGACCAAACGGGGGGCAAAATCAACATACATCGCCGATGACCAAACCCAAGCGCCTGCCACAAAGCATTTGTGCTTAACTGTTTTTGTAACATCGGACTAAAGGGTTTTATGATGACAAGGCAAGTTTGCTCATCTAATTTTGTTAAGTCAATCAGCCCAATGTCAGTACTGCCCCACACATTGCCATCACCAAACACATACAAAGAAAGCCCCATCTCTTCTAAGGCGGCAGCAAAGGGACTACTGCTAGTATAACTGCGGATTTGTTGAGCACTGGCAAACTGCACCACCGCCAGACTTTTGATGTTGGGGTATTTTTGTTTGAACTGTGTGCCAAGTTCTTGTAACGTTTTGCGACTTTGGGCGATGTACTGCTTGGCATTTTGCTCTTTGCCGACCGCTTTGGCAAGCTTTTGGGTGGCGGTGGCATAATCTTCCCAATGGCGAATGTTTTTTTGTGCCACCCCTTCATAAAAATAAACAGGCACATCTGCATAAAGATGGCTCATGTGCGAATAAAACGCACCATCTATCACCAGCTCCGCCGACAACTGCTTTGCCAATTCAGGATTGATGTTAAACCGAGCGCCCAAGTCAAGGGTATTTGGCGCAAGTTTGGGTTCTAGCGACCAATCAGGATATGTTTTGACATCGCCCGTTGCCACAGGGGGTACACCAAGAGCGGTCAGCGTACCTGCCACACCCCAATCAGGCGTAATCACACTTTTGGGTGGCTGACGCTCAACATCTAACTTTTTGGTTTGCGCCGTTTGCTTTGGTGCTGACGTATCCACAGTTTGAACGTCATCTTCATGACACGCCACAAGACTGACAGACACCAACACCCCAAAAATTTGCCACGTTTTCATACCACCGCCACTTTTTTATGACTGACGGGGTGCGTCAATAAATTCAGACGAATGCCAAAAATTTCTTCCAAAACATGAACGTCCATCAACCCATCAGCACCCCCCATATAACAAAGCCGACCGCCCTTTAATGCCATCACTTCATCACAAAACTGCGCCACAAGGTTAATGTCATGAATGATCATCACCACACACAGCCCAAGTTTTGCTGTCAGCTCTTTAATAAGACGCAGCATTTGCACTTGATACACCACATCTAAGGCGGCAAGTGGCTCATCAAGCAATAAATATTTGGACTTTTGCGCCAAACACATGGCAAGCCATGCCCTTGCTTTTTCGCCCCCCGACAAATCTGTCAGCAGCCGCTTAGCAAACCCTTGTGTGTCAGTCATCTGCAAGGCTTCTGATACGATTTTTTGATCTTCTGGGGTTGGTTTGCCCAGCCAAGACTGATACGGAAATCGCCCCAGCATGACCAGCTCTTCTACATTAAATCCTGTTTGGTCGGGCAATTTTTGTGGCAAATAAGCAAGTTGTTTGGCAAGCTGCTTGGGGCTTAATGTGCTTAATTCTTGCCCATCAAGAAAAATGCTGCCTGCGGTGGGCTGTATTTCTTTGGATAATGCCTTAATAAAAGTGGTTTTGCCCGACCCATTATGCCCAATCAGCCCATAAAAAGTGGCAGGCTTAAACGCCACAGAAATGTCATGCAGCAAAGTTTTATCATGAATGGCAAAAGTGAGATGGGACGTGCTTAACATATTAAGACTGATGATTTAGGTTAGAATGTGGCAAGGGGTTTTGGTATCATATCGGTTTGGCGATAAGCACCTAAACTTAGACAAATCCGCCTTAAAGGCAAAAAAGCATAAAATGTCCAGTCAAGACATTGAAAGACAGCGGCAAACTTTAGACATAAAATTACCCCCACAAATTTTTGATGATACAATACTTTGTAGGGGTAAATCAATGTGTCAGCGTGTTTTATTAAAACGCTTTCAACACCTATTCATTGACAAAGGCAATTTTGGTCAATCCCGTTTGGCTTGCGGTCGCCAGCACTTGAGCGACGGTATCGTATTTGCCTTCTTTGTCGGCTCGCAAATGCACTTGCGGGTCTTTGCCGTCAGCGACTTCTTTGGCAAATCGTTGTTCCAGTTCTTGTAGGGTCAATACGGTTTTGTCCCAATAAATCACCCCTTGAGCGTCAATACTGATTTGTACCACTTCAGGCGGCACATCATTGACGGTTGCCGAAGTTTTGGGCAAATCCAAAGGCACTGTCGGATTGAGTACCGTTGCCGTTACCAAAAAAATGATCATCAACACAAGCATGATGTCAATGAGTGGGATAAGATTAATCTCATTCATGCCATCTTGGTTGTTGTCGCCCAGTTCAAACGCCATATTGCCCCCTAATTGCGTGCATTTTGAGCCAATAATTGATGAGCGGTATTATTGGCGATATGAATGGCACGTCGGTTAATGCGAGTTACGATGTTAAAAAAGACCACCGCAGGAATGGCAACCGCCAAGCCAAGCCCTGTCATGATCAAAGCTTCCCCCACAGGCCCTGCCACTTGCGCCAAGCCTGCTTCTCCACTTTGACCGATTTTGTGCAAGGCATGAAAAATCCCCCACACCGTACCAAACAGCCCAATAAATGGAGCAATGGCTGCGGTCGTTCCAAGCACAGGCGTACCTTTTTCCAGTTCAAAACGATAATCGGCGATGTTTTTGAGTAAAAGCTGCTCCACCACAGTTTTGCGTTGGCTAAATTCCAAGCCCTGATACTCTTTATCAGCACTTTTTAGACGACCTGTCAAGTCATCAGCAATCGTACCTGCCAGTTGCTTGGACTTCAAAAGTCGCATAATGCCCACTATCCACGACGCCACAGACAGTAAAATCAGTATAAAAAACAATGTCTTACTAACTGCATCTGTATATTGCCAATAATGACCAAAATCCATAACAATTCCTTAAAAGCATTTATTACCGTCATTTGTATTAAAAAAAAAGACAAATGATGACCCATTTCACAAAAGACGGCATTGAGTGAAAAATATTTTATGGCACATTGACCGACACTGAAAATGTTGCTGTACCCGACAAAGATTGACCGTTACTGTTTTTAAAGGGGTGTAAACGGGCTTGCCTGATGGCTTTTGTGATTTCTCCATCCAGTGCCTTATCGCCTGTATTTACGCCTGACACCCCCTTAATAGCGCCCTTTTCATCAATGGTCAAAGTGGCAGTAAAGCTGACCTTTTGGCGGCTTAAACTTTCAGAGCTCAATCCACTAAAATTGGGTTTTCTTTTCCAACTGGCAGACGATGCCGACAAACTGCCCAAATTTTGACCCGTCAATGGCTTGTTATTTTTTTGATCGCCTTTGTCGCCTTTATCGCCTTTATCGCCTTTATCGCCTTTATCGCCT
>JBHAZZ010000074.1:0-25082 GCA_041781275.1 Moraxella sp. | reverse complement strand
AGCATTCCAACTTTTGGTGGTTCAATTACTAATACTAAAATAAATATTAATGATATGGTGAATGAATATGGAGTATCAGGTGTGATAAATTTTTATGAAAACACACCAGAAACTAGAGAATTTTCCATTCGTTATGTGATGTATGAAGTTGCATCATCGCTTTCTGAATTTATATTTGATAATGAAATATTTAAAAATATATCTACACAATTAGGTGTTGATTCAAAAGAATTATTGAAAGATATATCAAGTGATAAAGAATTATATGATGCTCTTTATAATATTGTTATATCTAATAACATGTCTAATTCTGAAAAAATTAGTAAAAGTGTAGAGTATTTTGAAAAAACAATTAAAAAAATAATAACAAGTCATATTGCAAAAGCTAGTGTAAGAGAAATAACTGGAGCTTCTATCAATGAGTTATTTGAAGAGATAAATATAGATAATAATATTTCTACTGGTAAAAACTACACAACACTTAATCAGATATCACTTGGAGCGAAATTGTCTGCTATTGCAGAAAAACTATTAGCTGTATCAACAGCAAGTGCAAGACCTGAAAATCGCCCATTAGCTAGCAATACTTTTAAAAAAATCCCAAAATAAATTAATTAACTATAATAAGTACTTAAATTAATAAATTTTAAAACTTCAAATGTTGGAGATTTTAATTTTTTGAATATTTAAGTATTTGTTAATTATCTCAATCATAAATTATATTTTTAAACTCTTAGTTTATATGTAGGAAAAAATATGAAATGTTATAAATGCTTATATTTTTTAGGTTTTATAGTTTCAGCTGAATGTTGGGCAAATGACGCAGGCTCTATCTCTCGCCAAGCCGAGCAGGATATACCCATTCAGCCACAAACGGTGAATTTGCCAAAACTTGAGCAAACAGCGGTTAGTACCGATAACACACCCATTGAAGTCAAGCACATTCAGCTTAATGGGCGGACGTTGGTTGGTCTTGAAGAAATTCAGCCTACGCTAGATAAACATATTGGCACAACCACAACTTTTGGGGGATTACAACAACTCGCCCGACAAGTAACCAACATCTATCACCAAGCAGGCTATCCACTGGCACAAGTTGTCATTCCACCCCAACGTATTGAAAATGGCGTGGTTGTATTACAGGTGATTGAAGGTAAAATTGCCAGCGTCAATGTCCAAAACCAATCACGCCTATCAGACAAAGTCGCCGAAAACTATTTGACTCGTGCCATTCAACCAAATGCACCCCTAAAGCAAGCAGATAGCGAACGAGCCTTATTATTAATCAAAGACCTTGCAGGAACTGAAGGTGTCAATTATCGCCTAGCAGGGGAAGAACAAGGCACAAACTTGGTAGTGGATTTAGACAAAGCCCCTTTGGTGGATGGCTTTGTTCAGGTGGATAATTATGGCAGTAAATCTACTGGCAAGGTACGAACCCGAGCAGGGATTAATCTAAACAGCCCCTTTGGGTATGGTGAACGTATCTCCGCACAAGGCATGACCAGTCTAAAAGGTGTGGATTATGCCAGATTGAGTGCCGATCTGCCAGTGGGCTATGATGGCTTGATGGTATCGGCAGGTGTTGGACATACTCGTTATGATCTAGGTGGTGCATTCAAAGACCTAGAGGCGACAGGAACGGCAGACACCGTAGATGTCGGCATACGCTATCCTGCATTGCGCAGTAATAACAGCAGTGTCTGGATAAATGTCGGTGCAGAACATCGCAAACTCAAAGATGAAATTGGAGCAACCAATACAACAACCCACAAAACCTTAAAAGCGATACAACTTGGCTTGAGTGGCTATCATCAAGACCGCCTAGGTGCTAGTGGTTATACACAATGGAGTCTTAATAACACGCTTGGCAATCTAGACATCAAAAGTGCTGATGCTCGGGCAATTGACGCAGTTTCTGCCAAAACCCAAGGCAACTACCATAAAATCACTGGAAATCTTGGACGCACTCAATATTTCACACCCAAATTCAGCCTTTATACAGGCGTCAATGGACAATGGGCGAACAAAAACCTTGACTCTGCTGAACAGTTTAGCCTAGGTGGCGCCGACAGTGTGGCAGCTTATCACAGTAATGATGTCTCAACCGATTTGGCGGCTGTTGGACAAATTGAGGCTCGTTATGCGCTGAATTCTGCCATCACGCTTGGGGCTTTTTATGATGTTGGTCGTGCCAAACTTCAGGCAAAACCCTATACCGACACACGTAATTTTGTCAATCTGTATGGGGGTGGTATTGGCTTATATACCCAATACAAGGACTTTTCTTTGCAAAGCAAGATTGCTTGGCAAGGCAGTGATGAAACCTTTAGCGACAACAAAGATCCCCGTTGGTGGCTAAAAGTTGGTTATCAATTTTAACGACCTTACATGACAATGGACTTAAGTTAACATCGGTCCATTGTCAAAATGTTCTTTTAGACAGCATTTCGTCATTTTATGTTGTTTTTTATCGCCATATTGGGGAGTTTATATAAAACTTTTAAGGATAATGATGTGTTCTTTGCTGGTAGCCATGATGACAAATACAGCAAACGCAGACCCAATCAAACTCACCGCCAAATCAAGCCATGCTGACATATTAAAAACATTATCAGGAACTTGGTTTGGTTGTGATAACAGCAAAAGTCTTGGTGATGAATTTGCTGATACAGGCGTAAAATCTGGATCGATGAACATCACTTTTGTGGTCAAAAATGGGAAGTTGGTTAATATGCCCAAAACAGCCCGTTTATACACTCAAAACGATTGTAAGGGTAAACCAATAGATTCTCGCACCTTTAATGTCAATGAAGGGTTTTCTATCAATAATCATTATGCAGATGGTCAGGCAGCGGTGAGAGTTGGTACAAAAGCAGAATTACAAAACCTGCTCAAAAAAGGCTATTTGGAGATTGAATTGGCAAATAATGTCATGACTGGCAATCAAGATGATGATTCTTATACTTTATATTTGAGTAATGACGGTAAGAAATTGATGATTGCTGATATTTCTGATGATTATGTGATTTTTACCAAGAAAACAACCACTAAATAAGTTTTATATCAAAAAGCGCTTATGGTACTGGCGGCATGATGTTTTTTCTTCATGTCATTTATGGACAATGATCAGACAGATAGGTTATTTGATATTTTAATGGCAAAGCGTATGGCAATTCAAAAACTGAATTTGTAATACCAAGAAGATACAACACCCTAATAAAAAATTCACAGCAATTTAATGAAAGTTGATTTGTTATTGATTTTCTAAAAGGCATTGTCAGAATTTTACCATCAACTTTCGCTTTTCATATTTCACACCCAGCACCCCATCTTATTTATTATTCTCATTCGTCTTTGCCCCAGTCATTGACTTGATTCACTGACGACAAATAAGGCAATTTCCTTGTAATTACTCGCCACTGCCTTTACAATACTCCATTTTGGCTCTAAGGAAAAATCCATGCAAGCGGTTGGCATCTTGCTAAGCTCGGCACTGTCTGCCCTAGGCGACAACCCCAAACAGTTGGCTGATAAATTGTGTAGCGATGAGCGCTTTTTTGTCGTGCAAGACGGGCTTTTGCCACGCCCCATCAATGTGGGCGCTTATCAGGGGACGCTGATGACCGATGAGCTTGATACGCCCTTTGACAGTCGCAATTTGCGTTTTGCCTTGACCGCTTTACAGCGTATCCATGACCCTTTGTTACAGCTTGTGGCAGGCATACCCAAACAGCGTCTGGCGGTGGTTTTGGGTACGTCCACGTCAGGCATTGGCGACAATCAGCGCACCTTTGCCCACCAAGTTTACACAAAACAAAACCCAAGCCTTGACTACCCCAAACAAGCCATGCACGCCCTAGCCGAAGGGGTCAAACAGTATCTTGGCTGGCAAGGCATTTGTTACACCATCTCTACGGCGTGTTCATCTGGCGGTAAAGCACTGGCGGCAGGGCAACGTTTATTAAACAGCGATTTGGCTGATGTGGTGTTGGTTGGTGGGGTGGACACGCTTTGCCCTTTGACCCTAAATGGCTTTGACAGCCTTGAAAGCTTATCTGCCACAGCGTGTACGCCTTGTGGTGCAGCCCGAGACGGCATTAACATCGGTGAAGCCGCCGCCTTATTTGTCCTAACCAAAGACAAAAGCCCCGTCATGCTGACCGCAGCTGGAGAGTCTATGGACGCTTGGCACATTTCTGCCCCACACCCCGAAGGCTTGGGGGCGTATCAGGCGATGACGCAGGCACTGACGATGGCAAATTTGACCGCAGATGACATAGATTATCTAAATATGCACGGCACCGCCACCCCCCAAAACGACGCCATGGAAACCCTTGCCATACATCGGCTTTTTGGCGACAAAACGCCCGTCAGCAGCACCAAACACAAAACAGGACACTGCCTAGGGGCAGCCGCCGCCATAGAAGCCTATATTTGTCAGCAGTTATTGCTTGATGGGTCTTGGCTGCCACACCATTACCAAGGCAAACTTGATGACACACTGCCCCCACTAAACTACGTCAATACAAATACCCCAGTAGGCAAACTTCACCATGTGATGAGCAATTCGTTCGCTTTTGGGGGAAGTAACATCAGTTTAATTTTTAGTAAGGGTTCATAACTACTTCTCTAAATCTAATTAAATCTACTTATTTCTTACTAAAATGAGTAGATATTTACACATATAACTTCTGTTATAATAATACCATGAAAAATATCCGTGGACACATCATCGAACTAAACCCCAATAACAAACAAGCCACTTACTTTAGTAAGGCTTGTGGCACAGCACGTTTTGCCTATAACTGGGCATTGGCGCAGTGGCAAAAACAATATGAAGCCGATAAAAATTATCGTGATGAATGTCTGAGGCTAGGTGTAGCTATTGATGAAACCAAACTTAACAAACCATCACAAGGCAAATTAAGAAAACAATTAAATGCCATCAAACGTACTCAGTTTCCTTTTATGTTGGAAGTAACAAAATGCTCGCCCCAACTTGCCATTATGCAATTGGGAGACGCATTTAAACGCTTTTTTAAAGGCGAAAGCAAATATCCGCAATTTCGCAAAAAAGGTGTGAATGATAGATTTAGTTTGTCCAATGACCAATTTAGATTAGATGGTAAAAAGATAAAAATTCCTAATCTTGGTTGGGTAAAAATGCGTGAACATTTAAGATTTGACGGTAAAATATTGTCTGCTAAGGTATTTAAAAAAGGCGAAAAATGGTTTGTCAGTATTGCGGTTGAATTAGCAGATGTTATTTTACCTAAACCAAAAACAGGTAAATCCGTAGGTTTGGATTTAGGTATCACTAACCTTGCTACACTTTCAGATGGCACAAAAATTGGGGCACCAAAACCTTTAAAAAACAAACTTAAAAAGTTACAGCGTTTAAATAAACAATTTTCAAGAAAACAAACAGGCAGTAACAATCGTGCTAAAGCGAAAACCAAGCTATCACGATTGCATTATCAAATTAGTTGTATCAGAAAAGATTTTTTACACAAACTGACAACTTATTTGATAAACACCTATGACACCATTGCCATTGAAGAGTTAAATGTCAAAGGCATGGTTAAAAATAAAAAATTGGCTAGGTCTATCAATGATTTAGGATTTTATGAATTAAAACGCCAACTTATCTACAAAGCCAATCAATGGGGCAAAACCATTAAATCAGTGGATAGATTTTTTGCTAGTTCAAAAACCTGTTCATGTTGCGGTACTAAGGTTGAAACCTTGTCTTTATCAATCCGCACATGGATATGTCAAAACTGTAACACCACGCATGACAGAGATATTAACGCAAGTGTTAATATCTTAAATAATGCAACAAAAGTTTTAACGATAACTTAATCGTTAAAAAGGCGGTAAGTTCTACCGTGTCAGCCTATGGAGTTGATGTAAGTCTTAAGTCAAATGACAAGAGCAAACAACGGTGAAGTAGGAAGAAAACATTAAATTTGCTCTTGAGTAGATTTAGATAGGTTTTTTGGAACGGATCGCCTTAAAAAGTATTGATATTTGGCTTGAATTTAAACGCCCAATTTTACCCACACCCAAAAAATACCAAAACCAACACAAAGACAGCCCATGACCACAAAAGCCACCCCCTACGTCCTACATCGTCCGCCCATGTTGCTCATTGATAACCTAATAAGCCACGATGATGACAGCGCCACCGCACAACTGCGTGTGCGTGATGATTTGATGTTTTATGAAGAATTGGGACTACCGACATGGGTCAGTATTGAGCTGATGGCACAAACCATCAGTTTGTATGCAGGCGTGCAAAGCAACAAACAAGGCATACCGCCACGGCTTGGATTTTTGCTAGGCACTCGCAAACTTGTGCTGCCTTTTTCGCATTTTACCCCAGACAGTTTGCTGACCATTTTGGCAAAACGTCATTATATTCATGACAATTTGGGCGTATTTGATTGTAGTATTTATGTCGGTGATGACAGCACGCCTGCCACGGTCGCCACCATCAGCGTCTATGAGCCAAGCGACAATGAAATACCCCTGTTATAATTCGTGAAATCACATCAAAGGACACATCATGAACCAACACCCTAAAAATGAGCCCAACAACATCACCACCAAAGAACGCCCAGACAACCAAAAACACTCTCCCAGTTTATACGACCATTTGGTCAAAACCAACATCGCCACATCTGCCCCATGCAGACGCATTTTGGTAACAGGTTCAAGCCGTGGCATTGGCAAAGCCATCGCCCTTGCCCTTGCTCAAGATGGTTTTGATGTTACCGTTCACGCCAAAAGTCGCATGAATGAAGCCCACCAAGTGGTGCAACAAATCCAAAGCTTAGGACAAAGAAGCCACGCCCTACAATTTGATGTCAATGACCGTAAAGCCGTACACGACATCATCACAGACGACATTGACACTCATGGCGCTTATTATGGGGTGGTGCTAAACGCAGGCATTAGCCGTGATGGGGCGTTTCCTGCCTTGACCGATGACGATTGGGACAGCGTGATAAGCACCAGTCTAAATGGCTTTTATAACGTCCTAAAACCTGCGGTCATGCCAATGGTGCGAGCCAAAAAAGGCGGACGTATTGTTACCATCGCTTCGGTATCAGGATTGATGGGCAATCGTGGACAAGTCAATTATAGCGGAGCAAAATCAGGACTTATGGGCGCAACCAAAGCCCTAGCCCTTGAGCTTGCCACCAGAGACATCACCGTAAACTGCGTTGCCCCTGGTTTGATTGAAACCGACATGGTCAGCGACGACGTGATAGAAAGAGCCCTACCCCTAATTCCCATGAGACGGACAGGCACTTGTCAAGACGTGGCAAATTTGGTGTCTTTTATTTGTTCGGATAAAGCCGGCTACATCACACGCCAAGTATTATCAGTCAATGGGGGTATGGTATGACGATTACTGCCCCAACACCAAAGCCCCAAAAACGTGTGGTCATCACGGGCATGGCAGGCATTACGCCCCTTGGCGACAGCACAGACACCATTTTTACTGCCTTTGCCCAAAAACGCAGTGGTGTTTGCCACAACCCCGACTGGGAAAAATACCCCGACTTACACACCCGACTTGCTGCCCCTGCCTTTTTTGAAACGCCCAGCCACTTTAACCGTAAAATCACCCGTGGCATGGGCAAAGTTGCCTTGATGTCTGTCATCACCGCCGAAAAAGCACTCACAGACGCAGGACTGTACCGCCACGGCGAATTTTGTCATGACATCATCACTTCAGGAAATGCAGGCGTGGCATTTGGCTCATCGGCAGGCAGCACCGACGCCATCGTAGAAATGGTGGAATTTATCCGCCAACACAGCGACAGACGCATCAACGCCACCACCTACATTCGCATGATGTCGCACACCAGTGCGGTCAATATCTCGGTATATTTTGGCTTAAAAGGACTGACACTGCCCACCACCAGCGCTTGTACATCAGGTTCTATGGCAATCGGTCAAGCTTATGAAGCCATCAAATACGGCAAACAAACCGTCATGTTGGCAGGCGGGGCAGATGAACTGTCTATCGGTAGCGTGGCGATTTTTGATACTTTATTTGCCACCAGTTGCCAAAACGACCACCCACAAAAAACACCCAGACCCTTTGACAAACATAGAGACGGCTTGGTGATTGGTGAAGGCAGTGGCTGTCTTATCCTAGAAGAATACGAACACGCCAAAGCCCGTGGCGCAACCATCTACGCCGAAGTCCTAGGCTACGGCTCAAGCACCGATGGGGCACACGTTACCCGCCCCGAAAGTCAGCAGATGGCTCGCTGTATGGCACTGGCATTGGCGGACGCTGATTTGACAGCCGATGACATTGATTATGTCAATGCGCACGGCACCGCCACCGAACAAGGCGACATCGCCGAAAGCTGCGCCACCGCTCAGACACTGGGCAAAAAGGCGGTCAGTTCACTCAAAAGCTATTTTGGGCATACTTTGGGGGCGTGTGGCGTGCTTGAAGCGTGGCTTGGCATTGAAATGCTAAGACAAGGACGGCTTGTCCCCACCTTAAATCTAGAAACCGTTGATGAACGTTGTGGCGACCTAGATTACATCATGGGCGATTTTCGTCCCACGAAAGCCACCACCATGATGAGCAACAATTTTGCCTTTGGGGGCATTAATACGTCATTGATATTTAAAGTGGTTGATGAATATTAAGAAGCGTATTATCATAGCTTATTACTGTTAATTTTTGGAGTTTATTATGTTTAAAAAAATCGCCCTAATCAGCACTTTGGTCTTAAGCAGCTCCCTAGCTTATGCCAAAAATGACGTTCATCACCTAAACTTTAACCAAGCGGTACAAAACGCCATTTCACAAGGCTTAATTGATGGCAAAGTCAAATTTTATCTTGCAGGGGCAGGCGGTAGCGGTCAAGTTATCCAAAAAGATGTCGTTACCAACAAAAAAACCCGTGGCGCTTTTGCCAATGCCGAAGCGTCTTGCGAACGTGCCTTACATTCGGCATTGATTCAGCTTGACCACGCCGCCAAAGCCAAAGGAGCAAGCAAAGTTACCAACATCGTCAGTTATTTTAAAAAGAACGAATACAGCTCCAGCACCCAATACGAATGCCACAAAGGCACGGCGGTTACTTCAGTTACCCTAAAAGGCGATTTGGTGCGTTAATTGTCCTGCATTTATTTACACCATCGCAGCATAAACACCTTACTTGGCAAGACGGTAAAACGCTTAAATCGTGATGACCGCCTTGCCATCGCTGCATATCGCCACGACCTGTTACAAGACTTTTGCGCCAAAAACGCCCTACCGCCACCCTTGTTTGCCACTTATCCACACGGCAAGCCCTACTGCACCAACAGCACTCTAAGCTTTAATCAATCCCACAGCCACCAAAGTTATGTTTTGGCATTTGGCAAAGAAAACCTTGATATTGGTGTGGACATTGAAAATTTGGACAGACGGGTCAATCAGCACGATTTGGCAAAGGCGTATTTTAGCGATGACGAATGGGCGCTTTGGCAGCAAGACCAAAGCCCTGCAAGCTTTTTTGCCATTTGGACAGCCAAAGAAGCCCTGCTCAAAGCTCATGGCTTAGGCATTCGCTTGGCACTAAATACCCTAAACACCAAACCATCAAGACAGCACCATTATCCACAGCACATCTATCATGATATGTTAGGGGATTTTGTGTATCAAAGTTTTGTTTTGGACAATGCCGTCATCAGCGTGGCACACAAAGCCCTACCCAACCTTGCCACACCTGACATTATTTGGGTGTGAACGGCTGTTTTGAATGTACAAATATTTGGATTTTTGGGGGATTTTTGGATACAATAGCGACACATTAACAAACCACACATCATCATGCACCACCCCAACTTCCCGTCTTATTGTTTGCGCCACATTACCTGCGCCAATCTTGACACACCACTGACGGGCATTGATGACATTGCCGCCTTGAAGCGTCGCCGCCTGTCGCCCCTTGCTCGCCTTGCACTGCATACAGCACGCACCACCTTACAAGCCCTACCTTGCCCAAAAGTAGACTACATCGTTTGGTCATCGGCTTATGGCGACGAAAACATCACCGCAAACATCATCACCGACATTGCGCACGACAGCACCCCATCGCCAACGCAATTTTCTTTGTCGGTGCATAACGCCATCTCGGGGCTGTACTCCATTTTTTATCAAGACAGCACGCCTGCGGTCAGTTTGTCTAGCCCCTTGGGTAGCAGTTGGGCGGACGCTGTCAGCGAATGCGTCAGTTTTTTGAACACCAACCACAAACAAAACGCCCTAATCGTTTATTATGACGCACCCTTACCAAGCATTTATCACACGCCCTACCCCACCTTAGATCACGCCTTTGCAGTGGGGGCGGTGGTTTCATCAGACGTAGGCGATGTGCAGCAAGATGTACAAATCATTGCCAGTCCAAGCCCTGTTTTATCTTGCCAAAACCCCCAAGCCCAAGACTTTTATGAGTGGTATCAAAGCGACGCTCCCCATTGGCAAACTCCCTTTTGGCGATTTGAAAAAAGGGGCGGCTGATATGTCAAAGCAAAACCCCTATAAATCCAGCAAACTAAACTACCTATGGCGCATCTGTGGCACAGGTATCGGCTTTGCAAGTTTTGGCGTGGGCGGTCTTGCCATCGGGGCGGTGCTTGCGCCCAGTGTACGCCTACTTTATAAAGACAAACACAAGCAAGAAATCCACACCCAAAAACTCATTCAAAAAAGCTTTATGGGTTTTATGAACCTACTACAAGGCTTGGGCGTGATGACTTATGATGTCAAAGGACTGGATAAGCTGCAAAACAGCTATGGCGAGCTTATCGTTGCCAACCACCCCACACTCATTGACGTGGTGATGTTGATTGCTTGTATGCCCCGTGCCAACTGCGTGGTCAAACAGTCTTTGTACAACAACCCCTTTACGCACGGACCTGTCAAAGGCGCAGGCTATATTCTTAACAACGTCAGCACAACCGATACATCAAACGGCGGCGCCGATGCCTTTATGCACGCCTGCGTAAGCAAACTCAAAAACAAATTGGGCGGTCAGCCTGCAGGATCGCTCATCATCTTTCCTGAAGGCACTCGCACCAAAAAAGGACAAATGCTGGGCGAATTTGCTCGGGGTTGGGCAAACATTGCCTTACGCAGTGATGTGCCGATACGCCCTGTGGTGATCACCTGCACGCCTTCTACATTGACCAAAAACGAAAAATGGTATCATATCCCCGATCGCCCTTTTCACTTACAGCTTACGGTGCTAGACGCTGTAACGCTCACTGACATTTTGGGAACAGACCACGACCAAAGCCCCAAAACCGCCCGCAAACTGAATACTTGGTTATATCATTTTTTTCAAAAGGAGCTAACTCATGAGCTTAACACAACAAATACAGCAAATGATCATTGACGTACTCGTCCTAGAAGACATGACCCCCGAAGACATTGACCCGTCCGCTCCACTGTTTGGCGAAGGCGATGGGCTAGGACTGGACTCCATTGACGCTTTGGAGTTGGGACTGGCACTTAAAAAACGCTACAACATTCACCTAAATGCCGAAGACGACGACACCAAACGTCATTTTTATAGCGTCAATAGCTTGGTGGCTTTGGTAGAAAGTCAAGGACAACGCTGATTTAAGGAACACCCATGAAAACTTATGATGAAATTTTTGCACAACTAAAAACATGGCTGGTGGATTTGTTTGAAATTGATGAAGACAAAATCACCCCCGAAGCGCATTTGTATGACGATTTGGACATTGACAGCATTGATGCGGTGGATTTGGTGGTAGAAATTCGCAAAATCACCGGCAAACAAATTTCTCCCGACGACTTCAAAAACGTGCGTACGGTAGATGATGTCGTCAAAGCCATAGAAAAAATGTTGGCTGCATAATAATCATGGCAAAAAACGCCCCAAAACTCGCCCTAAACGTGATACTTGGCACTTGTATGGTGGCGTATCCGTTTTTGGTGCTGTGGGCATTAAACCGTGGGCAATTATTGTGGGTCAGCATTGGACTTGTGGTGGTGGCGCTGCTGCGTTACGCCCTTAAACCTAACACACTGTTTGCCCCCTTGACCGTTTTGGCGTTGATTTGTGGGGGTGGCAGTGCCATCTTGCAAAACGCCTACTGGCTGAAATTTTATCCTGTGCTGATGAGTTTGGGATCGCTTTTGGTGTTTGCTTTTACGCTAAAATTTCCGCCCAGTATGATAGAGCGTTTTGCTCGCCTGCACACGCCCGATTTGCCCGACAGCGGTGTGCGTTGGACGTATAACGTAACGAAAGTTTGGTGTGGGTTTTTTGCCATCAATGCCTTGATAGCTTTGATGACCGTTTGGGTGGATACCAAGATTTGGGCGCTGTATAATGGCTTTATTTCTTATGTGCTGATGGGTATGCTGCTGATTGGTGAGTGGTTATTAAGGCGGCGACAGCAAAGCTTGTAAGCTGATAAGTAAGGAACCGCCCCCTATACGTCCACGAATACAGATTTGTCTCAGGGACATTTGGTGGTGGTATCATCAAAAGCTATACCATCGTCAAAGAGTTTAACGATTTTAACAACAGCAATCTCTATGAAGTGCAACGCCCCTACGACACAAACGGCGAACAAACGCCCTGTCGTATGTTATAATTTATCTTATTTGGCTAAGTAATCTGTATTTACTTGGCTTTTTGTATTATCTAAGCTTACTTCCATGACATCTGCCTTATTGACCCAACTTAGCGCCCAATTTTTTGACCCAGAGCCACTTTGTATCCACCCAAAGGGCGTGCTAAGTCGTGGGGATTTTTGGCAACTTGTCGCCCAAAAGTCCGCCCATCTACAAAAACAGCCCACCACACAATACGCCTTATGGACAGACGATGTGATGGCGTTTTTGTCGTGGCTGATGGCGGCGGTGTTGGCGGACAAGACGGTGATTTTGCCACCACATCAGCCCTTTTTAAATACATTGCTGACAGACAAAAACACCGTACTGCTGGACGCAGACACCCCTTTTACCAACAGCCCTTTGACAGGTGCACAAAACAGCCTGCAAACACCGCCACCATCTTGGCAGCACGCCCTAAAGCGTCCAACTGTCGTGTTTTATACATCAGGTTCTACCGGCGCACCCAAAGCCATCTGTCGCACCCTTGGCGAACTTTTGGCAGAAAGTTTTACCTTACTTGCCCAATTTCCCCTGTTTAAAACGGCGATGTTTTATCGCAGCGTCAGTCATCAACACGCCTATGGGCTTATCTTTGGGCTGTTTGTGCCACTTTGCGGTCAAGGCGTAATTTATGGCACACAACTGTCATCGCCTGAAATGATTGACCACCCACAAAACCGCCATCAAGGTCGCCCAAGCGTGCTTGTCAGCAGTCCTGCCCTACTGGGGCGCTGTGCAGGCATATTTGATTTTGGCACAGACGTGATACTCAGCGCAGGCGGTCGGCTACAGCGGTCAGCAAGCGTACAGTACACGGCGGACATCATAGAGATTTTTGGCAGTTCAGAAACGGGGGCGGTCGGCTTTCGTGATGGCAAAACAGACAACCCCTTTATGCCGTTTTTGGACATCAAAGTGGGGCTGTCAAACACCCAAACCCTAACCATCGTTTCGGCAAGAAGCACAAGCCCCACCCCACAAATCACCCAAGATCAGGGCAAATTGACAAACGATGGTGGATTTTATTTGCTTGGGCGTAGCGATCGCATCATCAAATTGGAAGAAAAACGCCTAAGCCTAGACGCCATAGAAGACGCTCTGATGAGTCTGCCTGACGTGGCGGATTGTCATGTCTTAAGCATAACTCACGGCGAGCGTGAATTTTTGTCGGCGGTGGTGGTCTTGACACAAAACGCCAAACAACAGCTACAAACAGACGGCAAAAAAACAACGGTCAGCCGCCTAAAATCCGCCCTACGTTCACACTTAGAACCCATCGCCCTACCCAAACATTGGCGGTTTGTGTCGTCCATCGCCAAAAATTCTCAAGGCAAAATCAACAAACAACAAATGACAGAACTTTTTAAACCACAGCCACCCCTTGATGACCGCTACCCACAAAAAACCACGCTCCACGAAAGCTTTCTTGACATCACGCTTCAGGTAACCTTCCCCCCGACACTTCGCTGTTTTAAGGGGCATTTTGATGACTTTCCCATTTACCCAGGGGTGGGACAAGTGGGCTTTTTGGTGTATTTTAGCCAAGAAAAATGGACAGATTTGGCATGGTGTATGGCGCTAGAACAAGTCAAATTTAGTGAACTGATACGCCCCAACGACACACTGACTTTGACACTAAAACGCAAAGAGCACAAGGTCAGCTTTACCCTGCAAAAAGACGACAAAACCGCAGCGACAGGGCGTTTGGTATTTGCCTTGACAAATAACGACACGGACAAAGACCGCCATGACTGAGTTTAAGCCGTGCTTTATAGTGCCTGTATATAATCACCCTGCGTATTTGTCGGCGCTGATTGCTCACTTAGACCATTACCAGCACCCCATTATCCTAGTTGATGATGGCTCAGACGCTGATTGTCGGGCGGTCATTGACAGTTTAATTAGTCCCCATTTGACCGTCATTCACCACCCACAAAACCAAGGCAAAGGACAAGCGGTGATGAGCGCCCTAAAGCACGCCCACGCCCAAGGCTACAGCCACGCCCTACAAATAGACGCTGACGGACAGCACCACTGGGACGACATCACCAAGTTTTTTGACGCCGCCAAACAGCACCCCCAAGCGGTCATACTTGGCACACCCATTTATGGCGATGATGTCCCCAAAAAACGCCTATACGGTCGCTACGCCACCCATGTGTGGGTGTGGATAAATAGCCTATCTTTTGCCATCAAAGACAGTATGTGCGGTTTTCGGGTGTATCCTGTTGCTGCAAGTATGGCGGTCATCGGTCGTCATCGTCTGCGGCAGCGCATGGGGTTTGACAGTGAAATTTTGGTGTATTTAAGCTGGCAAGGGGCAAAATTTATCAATATCGCCACACCCGTAAGTTATCCTGCCGATGGCGTGTCGCATTTTCGCTTATGGCAAGACAATGTGGAGCTGTCCAAAATGCACGCCGAATTGTTTTTTAAAATGCTGATTAGACTGCCCAAACTGGCGTTACGCAACATTCAACATCGCCACAGCACCCCCAACACCCACCAATCACCCCCTTAACCAAAAGCCATTTATCATGTCAAACCCATCAACCAAATCCAACTGGAGCAACACCCCCGAAAAAGGCAACTTATTTGTCCTGCGGTTTTGTTTGTGGCTATATCGTTTGCTTGGGCGGGGGCTGTTTTTGGCTGTGATCAATGTGATTATTTTTTGGTATTGGTTATTTTCTCCCAAAACTCGCCAACACTCGCACGCTTATCTTTGCAAGCTACACCGCCATGCTAGCACACGCTCGCCTTTTGGACACACGCCAAACCTTTGGCAAACTTATCGCCATCTGCAAGCTTTTGGGCGTAGCATTGCCGACAAAATTCACGGTTGGTCAGGGGGCGTAACAGAAGCCGATCTGACGCTGTTTGGACATGAACACATCAGGCGGTTGTATGGCAAGGGGGCGGTGATTTTGGTGTCGCACTTTGGCAACATTGAACTGTTAAGAGCCATCAAATCCGAACATAGACAGTGCGTCAATGTACTGGTGTATAATAAACACGCCAGCGCCTTTAATGCCTTTTTGCAGTCGGTCAATCCCAAAGCGGGCATACGCCTTATCAGTGTGGACGACATGGGCATAGATACCGCCATCGCCCTACAAGAACGGCTAGACGCTGGCGAATGGGTGGTGATTGCTGCCGATCGTGTGCCCATCACCAGCAGCCGCAAACAAGCCGTCTCATTTTTGGGTCAATCGGCGTATTTTCCCGAAGGGGCATGGCATTTGGCGCACCTATTGCACGCTCCCACCGTGGCGGTGTTTTGTTATGAAATCCATAGCAAAAAAAGCCAGTGTTATGAGCTACACATTTATCCTTTGAGTGAAGACTTGCGATTGCCCAAAAAGAACCGCCAAGCTGCCTTGCACACTCATTTGCAAAATTACGCCAACATATTAGAACAGCACTGCATAAATGCGCCGTATCAGTGGTTTAATTTTTATGATTTTTGGGCAAAATGATGGCTTAGACTTGACCGAGCCAACCTTAAAACCTATCCAAACTGGAAAATCTTATGTATGCAGAAGTAATCATTGATGTGCCATTTCATGACGTGGACAGCATGAATGTGGTCTGGCACGGACATTATCTGAAATATTTTGAAGTGGCACGCTGTCAGTTGCTTGATAAATTTGATTATAATTATACCCAAATGCAGCAATCAGGCTATGCCTATCCTGTGGTAGAAAGTTACATTCGTTATGTGCATGGCATTGTTTTTGCTCAAAAAATTCGGGTGCGTGCCACCTTAACCGAATGGGAAAACCGCCTAAAAATTGATTATACCATTTTTGATAATGCCACCGGCAAACGCCTGACTCGTGGGCATACCGTACAAGTGGCGGTCAATATCAAAAACAAAGAATTATGCCTTGTGTCGCCCAAAATACTGTTGGACAAACTGAACGCTTGGCAAGATTTTGTAGGAGCAAACCGATGAAACTTTATCTTCGTATGTTGTTATTGCTGATGGGCGTGTTATTGTCAGGGTCTGCCTTGGCAAACTCCGCCCCAAATGCCGCCCAACACACCCAAACCGCCCAAAAAATTTTTAATGAGCTTGCCAAAACCAACGTCATGCGAGCAAATTTTAAACAAAAAAAACAACTTTCAGGCACGGGCAAAACCTTTGTTTCGTCAGGTCATCTGGTCTTTGCCAAACATCAAGGCGTCCTTTGGCAAATCACCAATCCTGTCAAAGCCGACCTTATCATGACTTCCAAAAACATGGTACAAAAAACCGCCAACACCCAAAGCAAAGTTAGCCTAGAACAAAATCAGCACGCCAGTGTCGCCACCGTGTTTTTGGGGCTGATGAGCGGTAACAGCAAAACCTTAAATGACAACTTTAACATCAAAACCGCCAAACACACCGCCCAAAGCTGGCAAATTGCACTTAGTCCTAAGTCCGCCACCATGAAAAAGCTGTTTGCCGACGTGCAGATAGACGGCAACAAAAACATCAACAAAATCATCATCAAAGACAAAACAGGTGCCACAACCACCATCAACTTTGATGGACATCAGCACAGCACCAGTGGACTTTCGGACAGCGAACATGCGTTATTCAAATTGGCAAAATAAAGCAGGACTGCTTTGGATTGCCATGACGCTTGTTTTGGCGATGGTGCTTGGCGTGATGTACACCAAAGACCGCATTCATGTCCAAAGCGATATTTTTAAGCTTTTGCCAAACATCAGCGACAACGCCGACGTACGACAAAGTCAGCAAACCCTAAGCGAGCACCTAAACCGCCAAGTGTTTGTCATGCTGCAAGCCAATGACGATGAAACGCTAGAGCTTGCCACCACACAGCTACAAAATCAGGCAAATCACTCGGCGCTTTGGCAAACGGTTCGCCCCTATACCGACAACGAAACACTGGCAAAAACCCTGTACCAACACCGTGGCGGACTGCTAGACGACAACACACGCCACCATCTACAAACAGGCAATTATGACGCTTTGATAGAAGAAAGCACCTTGCAACTGCTGTCGCCTGCCACACCCATCAGCGAGTCCATGCTCCAAGATGATCCTTTGTTGCTGTTTATCAAAGCCATGATGTCAAAGGCGCAAACTGCAAAAGATGTCAGCCTAAAGCAAGGCTGGGCAACCTTAGAACCCACCCAAGAACGTCCTTATTATTTGCGACTGATGGTGCTACATACCGCAAACAGCCCCTATGACATCAACGCCCAAACCCTAACCAAAGACTGGTTATCCCAACAAAAAACCGCCCTGTCTGAACATCAAGTGATCATGACATGGACGGGAACACTGGCCTTTGCTGATTTTGGCACACAGTCCGCCAAACAAGAAATTTCCACCATCGGCTTAGGCTCTAGCATTGGCGTGGTGCTGCTTGTGCTGTTTGGGTTTCGCTCATTGCGCCCTTTATTGACCGAATTTATTGCCGTATCGGTCGGATCTTTATTTGCTTTTGTCATTACCCACCTGATATTTGGTGAAATTCATCTGATGACGCTCGTTTTTGGGGCAAGCTTGATTGGCGTTTGTGTGGATTTTTCTTTTTATTTTATGGCGATACAGTCATCACGCCCCAACGAAGACGGCTTTAAAATTTTGACACCGCTGCTGCCCAGTTTGTTTTTGGGGCTGATGACCACCCTTGTGGCGTATGTGTTTTTGCTTATCACCCCCTTTGTGATTTTTCGGCAAATTGCGGTGTTTTCTATGGTGGGGCTGTTTGCCGCTTGGATAACCAGTATTTTATTGCTGCCACGCCTGCCCGCCCTAAATGCCAAACCCGCCCTAAAAGCCTTGTCATTTTTGGGCAAACTGCGAGCCTTGACCGTGCCTTTTGCCAAACGTCGCCGTGCAATCGTGGCTTTGGCGGTGCTGATAAGTGGGGTGGGCTTGTCGCAAATTAGCTTTAATGATGACGTTCGCAACCTACAAAGCACAAGCCCTGCCCTATTGTCGGACGAAAAAATCATTCGCCAAACCTTTATGCAAGAACACCAAAGCCAGTATTTTATATTGACCGCCCCCGACAAAAAGACGCTAGACACTGCCGAAAATGAGCTTTTGGATAAACTTTTTTATTTGCAAAAACAAGGGGTCATATCAGACGTACAAGCGCTTGGGCATTGGGTCAATCCTGTCCGCCAAGACAGCAACATAAACCTACTACAAAAAATACCCCCCGACACATTACACGCTTATGCCAGCGGTGCATGGCTAGACACAAAAGACGTACTCAACTGGCAAAACGCCCTAACGCACACGCCCAAACTTAACCTTGATAATCTGGGCAATCACCCCCTAGCCCCTTTGGCGCTGTCCGATCGCTCTAGGGTTGTGTTGGTGCAAGGCGTTACCAGTAGCGACGCTTTATATGCCCTACAAAGCCCCCATGTGTTTTTTATAGAACCCACCAACGCCCTATCCAAACAATTTGGACTACATCGTGTCCATGCTCAGTGGCTGCTGTTTTGGGCGCTTGTCTGTCTTGCCATTGGGCTTGGCTTGTTGTATGGCGTCAAATCCATCGCCCCTTTAATGCTGCCTGTCAGCCTTGCTTTGAGCACCACCTTTGCCCTACAAGCGCTTATGGGTGTGGAACTGAATTTATTTAGCATCATGGCGTGCTTTTTGATTTTGGGCATTGGGGTGGATTATGCCATTTTTTATCGGCACGGACACGGTCAAGACAGCCTTGTGGCGGTGGCACTGTTTTTGTGTATGATTTCTACGTTGCTTGGCTTTGGGCTTTTGTCGTTGAGCAATACTTATGCCATTTTTTGTTTTGGCATTACGGTGCTAGGCGGTGTGGTGCTGTCGTTTATTTTTGCCACTTGCCTGACCCAAAGCGATGAACAGTATGGCAAACCCAACAATTTATCCCATCATCAAATTTAAGGTGTTATTATGCAAACTTCTGACAATCACAGCGACATCATCATCATTGGGGCAGGACCTTCTGGAGCGGTGGCGGCGGCGCTGCTCATCAAAAAAGGATACAAAGTCATCATCGTAGAAAAACAGCATTTCCCCCGTTTTTCTATTGGCGAAAGCTTGTTGCCACAATGTATGGCGTTTTTGGAAGAAGCGGACGTTTTGTCCAAAATTTATGCAAAAGCCGACCAACTTGCCTTTCAACACAAAAACGGTGCCAGATTTTTACGGGGCAAACAAACCGCCTTTTATGATTTTACCGACAAATTCAGCGAAGGATATGGCACCACATGGCAAGTCAGACGAGCCGATTTTGACAAACTGCTTGCCGACCACGCCGAAAGCTTGGGCGCAGAAATCCGCTACGGTCATGGGGTGATTTCAGCGGACGTATCAGGCGATGTGCCACGTTTGCAAGTGCGTGATGAAGCAGGTAACGAATACACCTTGTCAGGGCGATTTTTGTTAGATGCCAGTGGTTTTGGGCGAATTTTACCCAAATTATTGGATCTGGAATACCCGTCCAATCTGCCTGTGCGTGGGGCGATTTTTACCCACATCAGCGACAACATCACACAGCACGACGCCTTTGACCGTGAAAAAATCCTAATCACCGTCCACCAAAAAGACTGTCGCATTTGGTTTTGGCTGATTCCTTTTGCCGATGGGCGATCCAGTTTTGGCGTGGTGGGCGAACCTGACATTTTGGCAACCTATCAAACCGATGATGACCCTTTAACCACCCTAAAAAACGTCCTAGCCCAAGACGAAAGCCTGTCAGACGTACTCAAAAACGCCGATTTTGACACGCCTGCCCGCACACTGTCAGGCTATTCTGCCAACGTCAAACAGCTTTATGGCAAAAATTTTGCGCTGCTGGGCAATGCAGGGGAATTTTTAGATCCTGTGTTTTCGTCAGGCGTTACCATTGCGCTAAAATCGTGCAGTATGGTCGCCCCTTTGGTGGATAAACAGCTACAAGGACAACCCATAGACTGGCAAAGTCAGTATGAAACCCCCTTGCGTAAAGGCATTGATGTGTTTCGTGCCTATGTAGAATCGTGGTACGAAGGCGAGTTTCAAGACGTGGTGTTTAGCCAAGAACAAAACGACAATATCCGCCGTATGGTCAGCGCTTTGCTTGCCGGCTATGCGTGGGACGACAAAAATCCCATGAACAGCGACCCCAAACGCCGCCTAAAAGCATTGGCGCAATATTGCAGACAGCCTTAGGGGATTTTATGAAACAGCTTTTTTTGGCACTGACAGTATGTGGTCTGATGACGTTAAGCGCTTGCACCACACCCAAGGCAAAGGGCCTACCACCCAATGCCATCACCCTGCCCGAAAGCCAACAGCAAGCCGAATTGTTTTGGCAAGATCATACTTTTGCTTTTTTGTTATACCAAGAAGCGCAAAGCCAAAAACCGCCATCTTTACAAATTCTTGCCCTGACCTTATCGGGGCAACTGCTGTTTGAATTACATTATGATGGACAAACTTTACGCACCATACAAAAACACCCCAAACTCAAATCGCTGCCTGTGGATTTTTTGATGCGGGACATTTGGTGGGCGAGTATGCCACTGACAGAAGTCCAAAGCGCCATCAACGGACTAGGGCTAGACATCACCGAAAGCGATGGCGTTCGCACCATTTATCCTACCAAAACCCCAAACCAAGCCAAACTGGTCGCCACTTGGGGGACAGACGGCACGCTAAGCATAGAAAATAAAGACGTGCCGTATAAGGTGGTGATGACTGGGACGGGGCAGTTTGTGGAATAACCAAAACCCATGTACCGACTGGTGTTTGGCTACGTATTTGATAATGATTGGCATGGTTTGATGGTGCGTGGTTTTTGTAACCAAAAAATATCAAAAAATGAAATTCGCTTTAATCCACATACGCCAGCTGCGCACTGATGGGCAGATGATCGGACATCTGCGTCCACGGTTTGCCTTGATGTACCCATGACCTTACTACCCGCAAATTTCTGACATAAATACGATCAAGGCTTAACAAAGGAAATTTGGCAGGAAACGTGGGCAGTAATTTTTGTTGGTAACTCAAACACGCTTCTTGCATATTCAATGTCTGAGCGATGTTTTGGCAAGAGCGTTTGCGCCAATCATTAAAATCCCCCGCCAAAATCAGTGGTTGATGTTTATCAATGCTTTGATTGACATAATCAATGATGGCTTGATATTGTTTTTGGCGGTCTTTTTCCAATAAATTTAAATGCACGCACAACACCACAATGGAAGTTTGCCAATCATCTGGCGACACTTCACAATGCAAAATACCCCGTTTTTCTAGGCGATTGACGCTGATATTGACATTATGTTTGGGGTCAAGCGAAAAACGACTTAAAATGGCATTACCATGATGACCGTGCTGATACTGTGCATTTTTGCCATAACTGTGCTCAAATTGCAAAAACCCACCAAACCATTCATGATGGGATTGGTCAGGATATTCATTGTATTTGATGGCTCGTTTTAGGTGCTGTCCTTGCACTTCTTGCAAACAAAAAATGTCCGAATTGATGTCCTGCAAAGCCTTGGCAAGCTTTGGCATAATGACATGACGGTTCAATGCCGACATACCTTTATGAATGTTGTAACTGGTAATAATAAAATTTTTATTCATAGATTAATGAGTTGCAAATTTGAAAACTCCCCAACAAATCAAAGATTATCAATATAACTTACCATATTCACCTATTGGTTCTTTTGCCATTTCAATAAAAAGGTTTTTACCATCTTTTTTAGCTATTGCGAAGCCGTCGCTCAAACCATATAACTCATCATACGCTAAGTCAATTACCACCCGACCTGTTTTGTCAATAAACCCGCACTTACCATCTTTTGAAACCTTTACCAAGCCTTCTACAAAACTACCCACCCAATCATATTCTAAATCAAGTACCACTTGCCCTGTTTGATCAATAAATCCCCACTTGCCATCTTTTTTAACCTTGGCTAAGCCGTCGCTAAAATCCCATATCTCATCATACGCTAAGTCAATCACTATTTGACCCGTTTTATCAATATATCCCCACTTACGATCTTTTTGAACCTGTGCTAAGCCTTTTCTAAAATCCCATGCCCAATCATATTCTAAGCCAATCACCACTTGACCGGTTTTATCAATCAATCCGTACTTGCCATCTTTGTAAACCTGTACTAAGCCGTCGCTAAAACGCCATATCCCATCATACGCTAAGTCAAGCACCACTTGACCGGTTTTATCAATCAATCCCCATTTACGACCTTTTTTAACCTTGGCTAAGCCTTCTGCAAAAAAATCTACCTCACTATATTTTAGATCAATCACCACCTGACCTGTTTTATCAATAAAACCCCATTTACGACCTTTTCTAACCCCCGCTAAGCCTTTTATAAAATTCCGTGCGTCATCATATTCTAAGTCAATCACCACTTGACCGTTTCTATCAATAAATCCGTACTTACCATATTTTTCAACCACTGCTAAGCCTTCTGAAAAACTCTTTGCCCAATCATATTCTAAATCAACCACCACTTGACCGGTTTTGTCAATCAATCCCCATTTACCATCCTTGTAAACCTTTGCGAAGCCTTCCGAAAAACTCTCTGCCCAATCATATTCTAAGTCAAGCACCACTTGACCTGTTTTATCAACAAATCCCCACTTGCGGTCTTTTTTAACCCCTGCTAAGCCTTCTCTAAAATCCCATATCTCATCATACTCTAAGTCAATCACCACTTGACCGGTTTTATCAACAAATCCCCACTTATCATCTTTTGCAATCTTTGCTAAGCCTTCAAAAAAATAATCTATCTTATCATATGCTACTTCAGTCACCACTTGACCGGTTTTGTCAATCAATCCCCATTTACGACCTTTTTTAACCCTTACTAAGTCTTCTGCAAAAAAATCTACCTCACTATATTTTAGATCAATCACCACCTGACCTACTTGATCAATAAAACCCCATTTACGACCTTTTTTAACCTTTGCCAAACCTTCAAAAAAATAATCTATCTCATCATATTCTAAATCAACCACCACTTGACCGGTTTTATCAATCAATCCGTACTTACCATCTTTGTAAACCTGTGCTAAGCCGTCGCTAAAACCATCCACCCAATCATATGCCAAGTCAACCACCACTTGACCGGTTTTATCAATCAATCCCCATTTACCATCTTTTTGAACCCTTACTAAGCCGTCGCTAGAACCCCCTACCCCATCATACGCTAAGTCAATCACCACTTGACCGGTTTTGTCAATAAATCCCCATTTGCCATCTTTTTCAATCTTTGCCAAGCCTTCAAAAAAATCATCTTTTTTAACCATTACTAATACCTTTTAAAAATTTCTAAACAATCATACACTAAGTCAATCATCATGCCCCTTGCTTTATCAATCTGTACTTACCAGCTTTATAAGCCACTGCCACGCCTGCTGATGACTTTGTTGGCTAAGATTTTTGTATCATCTGCATTTTATGATGTACACACCAAAACCCAAAATTCACTACTTTTATCAAGATGTCTTTAATATTGCATTGTTTATACCATATTTTAATACCAACCAAAAATAAAATAAGCAGGTAACCTTAGCTACCTGCTTATTGTGATAAAACTAGCCACCGATTTTCTTATACTTCATTCTCTTTGGCGTAGCTTCTGCGCCGAGCCTTTCCTTACGCCATTTTTCGTATTCGGTATAGTTACCGTCAAAAAATTCTGGCGTTTCATTTTCAAAAGACAAAATATGCGTACAAATACGGTCCAAGAACCAGCGGTCATGCGATACCACCATCACTGTCCCTGGGAAAACTTCCACCGCATCTTCTAAAGCACGCAAAGTCTCCACGTCCAAATCGTTTGATGGTTCGTCAAGCAAGATAACATTCGCCCCTTGTTTTAAAGTTTTGGCAAGTTGCAAACGGTTACGCTCACCCCCTGACAGACTGCCCACCCGTTTTTGTTGGTCTTGACCTTTAAAATTAAAGCGACCAATATAAGCACGGCTTGGCGTGGTGTACTCGCCCACGGTAATCATATCAAGTCCATCGGATACTTCTTCCCACACGGTCTTATTGTCATCAAGTTCATCACGCACCTGACCAACATAAGCGACTTTTACGCTTTCGCCCACTTCTACCGTGCCTGTATCTGGTTTATCTTTACCAGTAATCATATTAAACAGCGTGGTTTTACCTGCACCGTTTGGACCAACAATCCCAACAATCGCCATTGGTGGCACGGTAAACGATAGGTTTTCATAAAGCAATCTGTCGCCAAACGATTTAGAAATGTTACTGACTTCAATCACTTTATTACCAAGTCTAGGTCCTGGTGGAATATAGATTTCTGCCGTTTCGTTGCGTTGTTGGAATTCACGAGAGTTCATCTCTTCAAAACGCTCTAGACGAGATTTGGACTTGGCTTGCTGACCTTTTTGGTTTTT
>JBHAZZ010000073.1:0-3512 GCA_041781275.1 Moraxella sp. | reverse complement strand
GTATTTTTAAAAAAGACTTTAAAACAACCACTTATGTGTCGGTAGAACGCAAAGAAAACATCTTGACCTTGGTCGCCAATACGCCCCGTGGCTCAGCAGGCGAACCTGTCAAATCTACTCGCCACCCACCCAAAACATTTAACATGATGCACTTAGCCAAAGATGAGGTGGTGCGTGCTGACGATGTGCAGAATTTGCGTGCCTTTGGGACAAATGATGTGCTTGCCAGTGTTGCTGACCATGTCAATGACAAGCTTTCTGCCATGAAGTCTGACATTGACTACACCATCGAGCACTCACGATTGGGGGCATTAAAGGGCAAAATCCTAGACTCTGATGGCAAAACAGTCATCACCGATATTTACAAAGAGTTTGGGCTAACTCGCAAATCACACAACTGGCAGTTATCCAGCGACAAAACCCATGTATCTGCCTTGATTGATGACTATAAGCAGGACATTGCCAAGCTGCGCCGTGGTGAAAGCGTAACAGGCTATGTCTGCCTTGTGTCTCCTGAATTTATGAACACGCTGATTACTCATGCGTCAGTAGAAAAATACTATCTGCGTCATCAAGACGGCTTGGCGTATCGTGAAGGCAATACCGATGTGGAATTTATTCATAAAGGTGTCAAGTTTGTGGTCTATGCCGATGAATTTGACAGTGGGCTTAAGCTTGATAGCGATGAAGGCATCATCCTGCCACTGGGCACTCGTCAGGCGTTTCGTGAGTATTATGCCCCTGCGGACATGAGTCAGACGGTCAATACCAAAGCTTTGGCGTATTATGCCAGCCGTGAACCTTTGGGGCATAACAAAGGCTGGAGCTTACACGCCCAATCCAACCCCTTGCCATTGGTGCTGCGTCCCGATTTGGTACAAACCATTAAATTAACTTGATGGCATGATGTCGGCGACATTTGTGTCGCTGACATTATTTAAGAGTTATTTTTTAAGGAATTATTTATGAAACAAGCACTTCAAGAAGCCAGTCATACCAACATTGAAGAAAATATTGACGAGTACGCCAAAATTATCAAGGTTGCCAATGAAATTAGCACTCTGCTTGTTGAGTTTAGCAGACTTGACAAGGTGGATAAACGCAAACTGGCGATTGCTAAAACCAACTTTGAACAAGCAAGTCTTTGGTTGACCGACAGTTTAACCTAATTTTAAGGAGTTTTTCATGACAACACCTATTTTATCCGCCATTGCTCTGGCTGCACTCAATGTAGGTCTGTTGACTGAGCAAGTCATTGACAATAAAAAGCTGTCGCAAGAATTTTTGGAAAGCCAAATTGACGAAAGTAAGACCACCTACACCAAGATTGGCGACCGCATTATCCATTGTACACTCACCACCAAAACAGGCTTCACTGTAACAGGTGAGGCAGTGTGTGTATCTACCACCAATTTTGATGAAAAAACAGGTCAATCTATTGCCTATGACAACGCCTTTGGCAAGCTGTGGATGCCTTATGGCTTTTTACTACACCAAGTCTTAAATGCTGGTTAAATAGTGATGTCGGCGACATTTGTGTCGCTGACATACCCCAATCTGTTTAAAAGGAAATATCTATGACACAACAATCTTTGCGTGGTAAAAAATATTCAGGCGTGCTCTATGCCCGCCCTTGGGGGAGCGATAAGCCCTTTGTGGCGGTGGGTAATGCGACCGAATTTACATCAAGCCAAGAAGTAGAAACGGACGAGCTTAAATCTACAGGGCGAGATGACTATGGTCAGGCAATAGAAGTAGAAACCACCCCACAACCCATTGAAATTAGCCTAAAATTTAATACCTTTGACAAATACGGCTTGGCTCGTGCCTTGATGGGCGAAGCGGTGGACATCAAAGGGTCGGTGGTGGTCATCAATGAAACAGCCGTCAAAGCCAGCAAGACAGACTGGATTAAGCTTGAGCACAGCGACCTTGACAGCGCTCACTTTGTATTAAAAAACAAAACCAAACAAGAAATTGAAAAGAGTAAATATGAGCTCAACCCCCGTCTTGGTATGGTGCGCCTGCTAGATGCTACAGGCATTAATGATGGCGATAATCTGTACTATGAGGGCAAAACGCTTGGGCGCAGCGGCTTTAGCATTGATGCAGGGACACTACAAAACTTACCCCTTGAGCTTATGCTTGACGGCAAAGACCGCATCACAGGCAAAGATGGTGTACTAACCATTCCTCATGTGGTACTTGCCAGTGATGGCGACATCAACTGGTTTAGCGATGAATGGTGGGAATCTGGCTTGACAGGCAAAGTGGTCAAAGACGCAGGCAAAGCGGCGATGACTTTTGTGGAGTTTGAATAAATCCATGCATATTCAAAACCTAACGCTGTACCGTGGCGATACGCACATCTTTGAGATTGAGCTGACAGACGAATCAGGTAGCCCTGTTGAGCTGGTTGGCACATCCGTGGCGGCACTGGTGCAGCCCAAAGGGGGCGGCATGGTGGTGAGTCCTGATGTGGCAGTAGTGGGGTCGGTCATCGTACTGACCTTTGCACCACATCACACCCAAGAAAGCACATGGCGCAGCGCTGAGTATGATGTACAGCTTACCCAAGGTGATGTTGTTACCACCATTTTACGGGGGCGCATTGAATTAATACGAGATGTGACACCATGACAGCCACCATCAAACACGTCCAAACCATTAAAATCAAGGTCAGTACACGCCCAAGCCTAAGTGCTGTACCAAACTTTGTACCAAAAAGTCTTGTCAGTGCAGACGCAAACAACGCCTTAAAACTTGGCACTGACCAAAAACTCTACATCAATCCCTTAAACAAAATAGACTGGTAACATGAGCGAATTTAACCTACAAAAACTCACCGCCGTGCCTAGCACGCCCACCACGCCAAATACGTTTTTCTTTGTATCTGGTGCATCCACCCCTGATTATGTGGAGCTGTATGTGTCCAGCAAGGACGGTACACAGCTAAAACGACTCATCAATGAAAACGACATCAAAGCGCTGATTGCCACAAGCCTAGCAGGGGCAAACAAATATACTGTGGTAGATGATATTAATAAGCGTGATGAGCTATCAGGTGGCATGGTGTTTGTCAAAAATGCCACAGGCGACAGCAGTGTCAGCGCAGGTGGGGCATTTTATTTGCACGATGGAGCAACTTGGGTCAAGGTTGCTGAAGCTGAAAGCATGGATATGGCACTGTCTTGGGACGGCTTACTGGGTAAACCTGTATCAAGCCCAAGTCAGATTGATAATGCCGTTGGCAAAGCACACGACCACAGCAACAAAACCGAGCTGGACAAAATCGGTCAAGATGGTGATGGCAATCTGACTTATGATGGCAAAGCGGTTGGCGGTGTCAAACTTGTGGCAAATTGGTAATTGTGATGAGCTTTTCATTTGTAAAGACGGTATCAGCCCTGCCAAGCCCTTTAACCCCTAACACCATCTATGCGGTGCGTGTGGGGACTGGCTTTGATTTGTATGTGTCAGACATGACAGGCGGTATTGCCCACAAGCTCAAT
>JBHAZZ010000072.1:0-24136 GCA_041781275.1 Moraxella sp. | reverse complement strand
TTGCGCCATTCCCTTGGGGGGTTATGTGCGTATGCTTGATGAGCGTGAAGGCGATGTTGCTGTGCACGAACGGCATTTGGCATTTAATAATCAGCACCCCCTAAAAAAAATCGCCATTGTGGCGGCAGGCCCTATCATGAATTTTTTGATAGCGATCTTTTTATTTTTTGTGTTGTTTTTACAGCCTAGTGAACAGCTAAATACCAAAATTGGCAGAATTGTTCACGAATCGCCAAGCGCCAGTAGTGGATTGCAAGTTGGCGATAAGATTGTGGCGGTTGATGGCGCTGACGTTAGTACATGGCAAGACATCAATTATCGGCTGGTGGATCGCATGGGCGAAACAGGTGTCATTACCTTAACCACCGCACGAGATGGTGCTACCCGTGATACCGCCATCACCGTCAGCGACTTTATGCAGGGCGAGCAAAAAGGGCTTGACCCTTTAACGTCTCTTGGGGTGCTGCCGTGGCGACCGCATTTGCCAGCCGTCATCGGTACATTACAAGACAATGGCGCAGGGGTATTGATGGGACTAAAAGCAGGCGATACCATCACCGCCATCAACGGCACGCCTGTCGCTGACTGGTACCAAGCCACTGACATTATCCAAAAAAGCCCCGAAATCCCCCTGATTTTTACTGTCCAACGAGATGGCAGAGCCCAAGACGTGCGAGTCATTCCCCGAGCGGTCAAAGCAGACAATCGCACCATCGGACAAATCGGCGCAAGCGTCCAATCCATCGGTGAGATTGTTGTCCCTGATGAATACCGCATGAGCGTTACGCACACGCCCAACGAAGCCATCAGCCTTGCTCTAGCAAAAACGTATGAACTTTCCAAGATGACCTTGGTGTCTATGGGTAAGATGATTACAGGACTGATTGGACTGGATAATCTGTCAGGACCCATCACCATCGCCGAAGTTTCCAAAGACAGCTTTGAAATGGGATTTGCACAAGTTTTATCCACAATGGCGCTCATCAGCTTAAGCCTTGCGGTGCTTAATTTATTGCCCATTCCTGTGCTAGATGGCGGACATTTGCTGTTTTATACTTATGAGTTGATTTTTGGCAAACCGTTGTCGCAAGACGTGCAGATGACTGGCTTTCGGGTGGGCTTTACTTTGCTTTTATGTTTCATGCTTTTGGCGATTGGTAACGACATCATACGAGTTTTTGGCTAAGTTCATGATTTAACCACAAAATTTAACAAAAATGATAAATAGGGCTTGCCAAAAGACGCTTTTTGGCTTACCTTACTGCATTATTTTTTAATGAAAAAAAAATCGGAATTTTACTCATGCGTACTCTTTTTACTTCGGGCATTGTAAAAAAAACCCTTGCTGTTTCTGTTTTTGTAATGATGACAACCCATGTTTATGCACAGACAGTGGCGCAAAGCATTGAATTTGTGGGCTTAAGTCGGGTTACGCCTGAAAGCCTACAAGTGGCATTGCCGATGAGTGTGGGGCAAATTGCCACCGATGAAGTGCTGGCGCAGAGCATTCGTGCTTTGTATGACACCGAACAATTTTCTGATGTACAAGCCAATATTGTCGGCGATAAAGTGGTGTTTTATGTCAGTGAACGCCCAACCATCGCCGAAATCAAATTTGAAGGCAACAAACTCATTCCCAAAGATGGGCTAGAGCAAGGACTAAAAAGCACAGGGCTTGTGGTGGGCGGCGTGCTCAAACAGTCCACAGTACAAATGATTGCCAGTGAACTGGAAAATCAATACATTTCCCAAGGCTATTATAACAGCAAGGTGGACGTGATTCAGACCGAGCTTGATGGCAACCGTGTCAAGCTTGAACTGCGTTTTATTGAAGGCAAACCCGCCAAAGTGGTAGATGTGAACATCATCGGCAATCAGCACTTTAGCACCAGCCAACTAAAAGACGAACTTGTTCTAAAAGACAATAAAATCAACCCCTTATCCAAGGCTGACCGCTACAGCCAAGAAAAACTGACCGCCAGCATAGAAAACATCAAAGCCAAATATCTCAATGCAGGCTTTGTGCGGGTCAATGTCAGTGATGCGGTGTTGAATATTGATGAAAACAAACAAAAAGTATTTGTGGAAGTCAATATCAACGAAGGCAAACAATATAAATTCGGCAAAATTCAGTTTTTGGGCAATCCCACCTACAAAACCGAAGAACTGCATTCGTTGGTCAAATTTACCCAAGGCAAAACCTATTCACAGCAGCTACTGGATCAAACCACCAACGACATCGCAAACAAATTTGGTGATGATGGGTTTTATTATGCACAAATTCGTCCCATCAGTCGCATTAATGACGAAACGCAGACCGTAGATGTGGATTATTATATTGACCCTGTCCGTCCTGTGTATGTGCGCCGTATCAATTTTACGGGCAACCTAAAAACCAAAGACGAAGTGTTGCGCCGTGAAATGCGTCAGCTTGAAGGGGCGTTGGCATCTAACCAAAAAATTCAGTTATCACGAGTGCGTTTGATGAGAACTGGCTTTTTTAAAGATGTCAAAGTAGATGTCAAACCCGTACCAAACAGTCCCGACCAAGTGGACATTAATTACATGGTAGAAGAGCAGCCATCGGGGTCATCAACCATCGCCGCAGGTTATTCACAAAGTGGCGGTATCACGTTTCAGGCTGACTTGTCGCAAAGCAACTTTATGGGTACGGGCAATCGGGTAACGGCGTCGTTTTCTCGCTCTGAAACCCGTGATGTGTATAGTCTGGGCATGACCGATCCGTTCTTTACGGTAAATGGCGTATCACAAAGCGTCAATGCTTACCACCGCAAAACCAAATACGACAAATTTAACATCAGTAATTATGTTTTGGACTCTTATGGCGGTTCGTTGATTTATGGTTATCCCATCAATGAAAACCAGCGTATCAGTGGCGGACTTACCTTGGATAGCACCAAAGTGCGTGGCGGTCCGTACATGGGTATTGCCAACGTCAAACAGCTGTTGGAAGAAGGTGGTACAGCAGAAATTTCAGGATCGGACGCCAGTTTTGTCAATAAATACAATACTTATGGGGGGATTTTGGGTTGGGGCTATTCAAGCCTTGATAAGCCCGTATTTCCCACCAAAGGCATGAGCCATAACATTGATTTGACGCTCGGATTTGGCGATCAGACGTACCAAAAGGCGGTGTATCGTGGCAACATTTATTTCCCAATGTGGAAAGGCACGGTATTGCGTGGTTGGACCAAACTTGGCTATGGTAACAATTTGCCATTTTATGAAAACTTTTATTCAGGGGGTTATGGTTCGGTGCGTGGCTACGAAGCGTCCAGTCTTGGGCCTTTGTCGCAAGGTTATGTTTACCTAAAAAATGGACAGCGTACGGTGCGTGGCGAAGAAATCGGCGGTAATGCGGTGGTCAATTTTGGGGCGGAGCTGATTTTGCCCATGCCTTTTAAGGGTGATTGGACCAACCAAGTCAGACCGGTGATTTTCTTTGACGCAGGTCAAGTTTATGACACCACCAACCTAAAAAATGAAACGGTCAATCTTGAATTTGCAGGCACTACCATCAGCGACAGCAGTTTGACTTATATTCAAACCGATGACGAACTGCGTTATAGCGCAGGCGTTGGGGTAACGTGGTACACGCCGATCGGGCCTATTTCCATCAGTTATGCTCAGCCCCTAAACGACAAAACCAACGATCAAACCGAACGAGTTCAATTCCAAATTGGTAGTGTATTTTAATGACAGCGGTCAGTGTTAAGGCGTTAATTAATGCCATTGAGTTATGCCAAACGGTATTAAATAAAGACGATTTGGCGGTGGTGGCAGATAAGGCGGTCAGCCAAGTGGCGGAACTTGAAAATGCTTGCGTGAACAGTGTGGCGTTTTTGTCCAGCGGCAAATATCAGCACCAATTATCACAAAGTCAGGCAGGTGTGGTGCTGATTTCCCAAAAATTCAGTGATGAATTAAGCACCGCCAATCCTGATACGGTATTTGTCATTGTCAAAGATGCCTATTTGGCTCATGCCAGTATCAGTACGTTATTTGCCTACAATCAAGCAAGCGGCATTCACCCAACCGCCATCATCAGCCCCACAGCCAGCATTGGCAACAACGTTCATGTGGGTGCTTATAGCGTCATTGGCGATGATGTGGTGATTGGCGATGATGTGGTGATTAGGCAATCTGTCATCATTGAGGCAGCGTCGCACATTGGTCGGGGCAGTTTTATTGATAATGGGGCGGTCATTGCACATCATAGCCATCTTGGGGCAGATGTACGCATTCACAGTCAAGTGTGTATCGGTAGTGAAGGATTTGGATTTGCTCCCAACATGACGGCGCAAGGTCTAACTTGGCAGCGCATTGCCCAGCTTGGGCGAGTGATCATCGGCAATAGGGTGCGTATTGGCTCTAATTCTTGCGTTGATAGGGGAGCGGTGAGCGATACCGTGATCGGTGATGATGTCATCATTGATAATTTGGTGCAAATTGCTCATAACGTCCACATCGGTTCTGGCACGGCAATTGCAGCAAATGTAGGTATCGCAGGAAGTACTCATATTGGCAAGCGCTGTATTATCGGTGGAGCAACAGGCATTGCAGGGCATCTCAATATTGCCGATGGCGTAACTTTGACAGGCATGACCATGGTAACAAACTCTATCAAAGAAGCGGGCGTATATTCTTCGGGCGTGCCTGCCATGCCGTCCATGCAGTGGCGACGAGCAGCCGTCAAATTTCGTCAATCGGGCGAAAAATAAACCAATATTTTTAAACAAAATAAAACAGGAATTTTTATGTCAAACACCACCCTTGATTATGAACTGATGAGCGATGAAGACAAAGCGGCACTTGTCCAAAGAAACGTTGTACTGCCCCTAAGATATGACGGCCTAAAACACTATTTGCCACATCGCTATCCTTTTATGCTGATTGACCGAGTAACGGCGGTTTCTCCTGACAATTGGATCACGGGTTACAAAAACATCACCATTAACGAAGAGCTGTTTAATGGCCATTTTCCTGATAACCCAATCATGCCGGGGGTGTTGATGATAGAAGCCATGGCGCAGTTGTCGGGCGTGCTTGGATTTATCAGTGCAGGACAAACCAGCGAAGATGGTTATTTGTATCTGTTTGCAGGGGTGGATAAAGTTCGTTTCAAAAGATTGGTCAGCACAGGCGATACCTTGGTGCTGCGTGCCAAAACTTTGATGAGTAAACGTGAAATTTATAAGTTTAGTTGTACTGCTCATGTGGACGGACAGTTGGCGTGCAGTGCCGAAATCATGATTGCCCGCCAAAAAGTATAAGAGATAAGCAATGAGCATTCATTCAACCGCCATCATTGACAGCAGTGCCCAAATTGACCCCAGTGTTGTGGTCGGAGCATACTGTATCATCGGCAAAAATGTAAAAATTGGCGCTCATACAGTGCTAAAAAACCATGTGATCATTGGTGATAATACCACCATCGGGCAACATAATGAAATTTACCAATTTGCCAGTGTGGGCGAAGTTCCCCAAGATTTAAAATTTGCAGGCGAAGAGACTTTTTTGGAAATTGGCGACCATAACAGCATTCGGGAGTCTTGCACTTTACATCGTGGGACGGCATTTGGTGGCGGTTTGACCAAAATTGGCAGTCATAATTTGTTGATGGTCAATACCCACATTGCCCACGACTGTATGATTGGTAATAATAACGTTCTTGCCAATAACGTGGGCGTGGCAGGTCATAGCCGTATCGGTAATTATGTCATTATTGGCGGACAAACGGGTGTACACCAATTTTGTCGGATCGATGATTATAGCATGATCGGTGGGTGCAGTTTGATTGTCAAAGACGTGGCGGCCTTTGTAACGGTGTCAGGCAATCCTGCCAAAGTCAGTGGCATTAATAAAGAAGGCATGAAGCGTAAGGGCTGGCAGGCTCAAACCATCAAGCATTTAGAAGACGCTTATAAAATCATCTTTCGTTCGGGGCTGTTGGTGGACGAAGCGCTGATAAAATTACAAGAATTGTTACCTGTTGAACCCAAAGTGCAATATTTCATTGATTCTTTGCTTAATTCTAAGCGGGGCTTGATTCGCTAATCTGACAAAAGCAAAAAAGTTAAACCCATAATGGCACAAGCTGTTATGGGTTTTAAATATTTAAAGGCAAAATTTATGATAACTTATTATTTTTTTACATGAATTTTCTTGACTTTTTGTGTTGCTTAAATCAAACTACTACGTTACCGCTTTGTTAGAATATGTTTGATGCTTGACATATTTAAAAAAGCGACATTAATGTTAGTCAATAAAAATAATGACAAGGTAGGTTTTTATGTCTGAACAACGTGAAAACTGGTCGGCACGATCAGGGTTTATTTTGGCTGCTGTCGGATCGGCAGTAGGACTGGGCAACATTTGGCGGTTTCCCTATGTGGCTTATGAAAATGGGGGTGGGGCGTTTTTGGTTCCTTACCTAATTGCTTTGATGGCGGCAGGGTTTCCTTTGCTGTTTTTGGATTATGTGGTTGGACAAAAATACAAAGGTGCACCCCCGACCGCTTACCGCCGTATGATTAAATCTGCCGAAGGAATTGGCTGGTGGCAAGTGTTGGTTTGTACGGTCATCGGCATTTATTATGCCAGTGTGCTAAGCTGGGCAGGTCATTACACCATCTACGCTTTTAGTCAAGCGTGGGGACAAGATACGGGCAAATTCTTTGAAGAAACGTATTTGCAAGCAGGTTCGGGACTGGATTTTACCATCGTACCACATTTGTTCATCGGCGTAACTGTGGTATGGGCGATTGTGATGTTTATCATGTACGGCGGCGTGCGTAAGGGCGTAGAACTGGTAAACAGAATTTGCATTCCGCTGCTTGTGGTGATGTTTGGCGTGATGGTGTTTAAGGCAGTTCAGCTACATGGCGCAGTTACTGGTCTTGATGCGTTTTTTACACCTGACTGGTCAAAAATGGCAAATCCTAAGGTATGGCTTGCGGCGTTCGGTCATGTGTTTTTCTCCATGTCCATCGGCTTTGGTATCATGGTAACTTATGCTTCCTACCTAAAACGTAATGCCAACTTGACAGGTTCTGGATTGGTGGTTGGTTTTGCCAACTCATCGTTTGAAGTTTTGGCGGGGATTGGTATCTTTTCGGTGCTTGGCTATATGGCGGTTGCTACGGGTGTGTCAGTACAAGACGTTGCCAAAGGCGGTCCTGGGCTTGCGTTTGTGGCATTTCCAAAGATCATCTCCACCATGGGAGACGCTGGTACTTTGATTGGGGTGTTGTTCTTTAGCTCGCTATTTGCGGCAGGCTTAACGTCTTTGGTTAGTATTTTGCAAGTGCCAATTTCTGCCATGAAAGATAAATTTGGCTGGTCGCACAAAAAAGCAGTAACAATCGTTTGTGGGGTGTCTGCGGTGATTTCTATTGCCATGTTCTCCACCAAAACCGCCATTACTTTTGTAGACATCGTGGATAACTTTGCCAATAACATTGGTATCGTCTTTGGGGCAATCTTGTCTATCGTGTGGGTTACTTGGTTTAATCGTCCCATTACCGAAAAACTTGTTGCGCACATCAACGCCATTTCTAGCTTTAAAGTAGGCACAATTTGGTTGTTTATGCTAACCACCATCACGCCTTTGGCATTGATTGTGGCGCTAGGTCTGAGCATGAAGTCATTATTGACCGAAGGTTATGGCAATTACGATGTGTTTACCCAAGTGGTGTTTGGTTGGGGTGTGGTGGCATTTTTTGCAATCGGTGCATTTATTTTGACCACCATGAAAGGTCATGCATCGCACCACGAACACAAAACAGGCAAAGAATAAGGAGAGTTCCATGAGTTCATCTGCAATGGTTGTGATGATTGTGGCAATGATTGTCATTTGGGGTGGATTGGTGTGGTCGGTTGTGCACCTGATGAAAAACCCTGACATTGACATGGACAAAGTGCCAAGCGATCATTAATTTGTGTCAAGAAAAACCCCAACTTCACGGTCGGGGTTTTTTGTTGGGGTTGGTATTTATTTGTAATAAGCGTTTTGGGTTTGGCTGTGGTCAGTTTCATCAATCACTTGGGTAAGTTCGGGGATTTGCTGTTTGAGCTGAACTTCCACGCCTTGACGCAAAGTAACATCAACGGCGCTACAACCTTGACAGCCGCCGCCAAATTTGAGCACCGCCGTTTTGCCTGTTTCGTCGCTGATGACTTCAACCAACTCTACATTACCGCCGTGGCTGGCAAGTTGGGGATTGATTTCAGATTGCAACACATAATGAATGCGTTCTTCAATGCTGGCATTTTCGCCCACTTGTGGCACTTTGGAATTGGGGGCTCTAAAGGTCAGCTGTCCGCCAAAGCGATCTTTGTTGTAGTCAATGACGGCATCGTGCAAATAAGGAATGCTGGGTGCGTCAATATGGGCGATGAATGCAGGGTAGGGGATTTGTAGGTCGTCAGGGTCTACTTCATCGGGCTGACAATAAGACATACAGCACTCGGCTCGGGGCGTACCTGCGTGTTCTACAAAAATACGCACGCCAATGCCTTCTACGTCTTGTTTGGCAAGCAGTCCTGCAAGATAGTCTTGGGCAGATGGGGTGATGGTGATGTTACTGCTTAGTGGTTCGCTGTTTGGGGTGGTTTCGCTCATAACTTACAACTTGTCAAAAAAATGGTAAAATCATTTATGGTAACGCTTTGTCTATTTATCAAGGCAAAACGTCATTTAAATTTTAAGTCAAAATTGGGGTAGCCATGACAAAGCTTTATGATTATTTGATTTTTATTGGGCGTTTTGAGCCATTTCATTTGGGTCATCGTTTTGTGGTCATGCAAGCACTAGAAAGGTCGCACAAGGTCATTTTGTTGATTGGTTCGGCAAATGCTCCTAGAACTTTAAAAAACCCTTTTAGTTTTGCTGAACGTCAGCGCATGATTGTCGGAGCGTTTGATGAGCCAAATGCGGACAGACTGGCGTTTATGCCCATTGATGATACGTTGTATAATGATCATCAGTGGCTAAAAAATATACATTCTGCGGTCAGTACCGTTGTTGGTGATGAAAAAAACGCCAATATTGGGGTGATAGGTCATCACAAAGACGAAAGCTCTTATTATTTGTCGCTGTTTCCGACTTGGGATTTTGTGGCACTGCCAAATTTTGGGGAGCTGTCCGCCACACCCATTCGTCATGCTTATTTTACCCAAGAAGGCGACTATGGCAAATTTTTGCCCCAAAGCAGTTTGATATTTTTAAACGAATTTGCCAAAACGCCTGATTTTGTTCATTTGCAAAACGAATATCGTCATATTCAAGAGTATCAAAAAGCATGGCAAAACGCCCCTTATGCACCCATTTTTGTTACTACGGACGCACTGGTGGTACAAGCTGGGCATATTTTGCTTGTGGAGCGTGGCGGTGAATATGGGCGTGGACTGTGGGCGCTGGCGGGGGGATTTTTGGATCAGCATGAAACTTTGCTTGAATGCGTGGTGCGTGAAGTGCAAGAAGAAACGGGGCTTAATCTTGCCAAAGAAAAGCCAGTGTCTAGCATGACCTTTGATCGCCCAGACAGGTCGCTGCGTGGACGAACATTGACCACGGTGTTTTATTTTGAATTGTCGGGGGAAGATTTGCCCGATGTGGCAGGCGGCGATGATGCCAACCGAGCATTTTGGCTGCCACTGGATAAACTAGATGGCAGTAAAATGTTTGAAGATCATTATAGTATCATAACCAAAATGTTGGGACTTTAGTGCAAATAACTGATTGATTTAAAATACAATTTCCAAACGCCCAAAACTTGCCAAATGGTGATCTCGGTTTTGGGCTTTGTCATTATAATAACTTAAATCCGTCTGAATGAATAACCATTCTCGCCAAATGGGCATACGATAACTGACATAAGGACCGTAGGTGTTGAGTGTCATTTTTTTGTCGTCAATGTCGCCACCTGTATATACTCCGTAACTAAATTCACGAATGCCATGTTTGCCTTGCCAGTAGTGCTGCTGATAAAAGCTGTTGCTCCAGCCCAATGTTTCGTCGTTGTCCTGATGAGTGTAGGCGATGTGTGAGCGATTGATCAGCGTGCGATGTTTGGACTGTGGCTGATTAAATTCTAAGGTGGAAAGGGCGTAGTGTTCGCTTTTTGTGCCGTAGCGATACACTTGTTCAAAGCGTCCGCTGATGTCGTGAGCGTTTTGCCAACGTTTTTCACCCCGCCATCTGGCAAACAAATCATCGGATCGTAAACCTAGGTCAATGTCTGTACTAACGCCGATGTCTTCTTTGAATTTTGACCAACGTAGTGCCAGCGATGAGTTGTCTTTGCGACTTTGAGTGCTGTCAAAGGTGTGCTCACTGTTTGGGGCTAGGCGTTCGTCGTTATAAATGCCCCCGCCTTGTTCATAGTCTAACGTATCATCACCAATAATCACGCTAAGTTTGCGTTCTAGGGTCGGCAGTTTGACTTTGGCACGGATACGGGGCTTGATGGTTGTGCCATCATGGGTATTATGACGAATGTCGGTCATGACACGGATTTGGGCTTTGGCAGGCTCATTGGGGTTTGGTTTGCCAAACCAATCATCAATAAAATGAGCGGTGCGCCCCAAAAATTTTTTGCTGTCTTGATGGCGTTCATCAAACCAATTACCATCGTCTGCTTGTGGTGGGGTTTGATGTGTTTGTAAATCGGTTGTCAGTGCAGAAGCGACCGATGTTGGCTGTTCATTATTTGATAAATGATTATTTTGTAAAGTAGCTGTGGATACCAAGTTTTGAACGTTGCTTTCGTTGGCATAAGCGCTCAAATTGACGCATGAGAAGACAAAAAAACCAACGATGGGACAAGCCTTTGTAAAATAAGTAGCCATAAATACTTCCAAAATAAATAATTTTAAAAATTTTGTCTATCATAACATACTTTATACACGCTAAAAATATCTATGAAAAAACCCAACCGACAGGCTGGGCTTTTTTTAGATTGAGACTTGGTTTATTTTTTGTCTTTTGGGGGTTCAAAAGAGAAGTAGTCTTGTGTGCTGACGCTGTATTGACCATCGGTGCTAAATACGGTGATGGTGATGGGTGTTTGTCCTTGTTTGATGACGGCAGGGTCGCCGATGACACTGACGGGCATATTGTACGGCTCGTTAGCACCCAAGGGCAATTCTTTGAAGCGAGAACGCAAGGTCAAACCGTCCACAGGCTCAAGCTTGACTTGATAGGTTTGTTTTTGGTCGGTTTTATTGACGATGGTTAAAACATAGCTGTTTTCAATCATGCCATCACGATTTTTGGTGCTAAGTTGTTTGCGTTCGTGGCGAATTTGCATTTCTAGCGGATCTCTGGTACTGCCGACCACGGCGGCGGTGATGATAAGCGCACTTAACACACCAATGTAGGCAAAAATACGAAAACCGATGATTTTGGTTTTTTGTTGTTCTACCAACTGACGCTCGGTGGTGTAACGGATAAGTCCACGCTGATAGCCTACTTTGTCCATGATTTCATTACAAGCGTCAATACAGGCGGCGCATTGGATACATTCCACTTGCAGACCGTTACGAATGTCAATGCCTGTGGGACATACTTGTACACACATGGTACAGTCCACGCAATCGCCCATACCAGTACTGTCGGCATTTTTTTTGCGTGCGCCACGGGGCTCACCACGATGATAATCATAAGAAACGATCAACGTATCTTTGTCAAACATCACCGACTGGAAGCGACCATAAGGGCAGATATGAACGCACATATGTTCACGCATATAACCTGCGTTGATGTGGGTAACAAAGGTAATGATGCCAAAGAAAATCCATGTCATCTTACCCCAACCCAAAAAGAATGGCGTATGTCCATTAAAAAACAGATAATCTGTACCAACCACCAAAGAAATAAAGGTCAGGGCAGTGATGGCACTAAACACCAGCCAAATGGCGTGAATGAGTAGTTTTTTGCCCAGTTTGCTGGCGGACATGGGTTCTTTGTCAAACTTCATGCGTTTGTTGCGTTCGCCCAAAACCCATTTTTCAACGTGCTGATATAAATGCACATAAATGGTTTGTGGACAAGCGTAACCACACCATACTCGCCCTGCATATACCGTAACCATAAACAGCATGATGGCGGCAATCATAAAGATGAAGGAGAAAAAGTAGAAATCTTGGGGCATGAACGTCGCCCCAAAAATAAAGAATTTCGCCTGTGTAACATCAAACATGACCGCCTGACGACCACTCCAACGTAGCCACGGCAATACCAAAAACCCCACCAAAATGGCGTACATACTAATGACACGGATATTTTGGTATTTGCCTTTGACAAAGCGGGGGTGAATGGATTTTTTGGTGGCGTCCATGTCGGGAGACATGGGGATAATTTTTTCGGGAGAAACTTTCTTTTTGGGTTTGGGAGTTTCTGGGGTGTTTTGCTGTTCTGACATGGTAAGACCTTGGCTTTTATGATCGCTGATTAGCAAGTCAGTTCGATCTTTGGCTGGGCAATTAGAGTGCACTTTGCTAGCAGTCATTCACACTCTAATCAAGTCTATACAGGAATAAACTTATTCCTTTATTTGCGTTGACTATTCTACTCCTTTTGTGGCAGTGGTTTGATTAAAAATATCAAATATTATGATAGAATTTTTTAATCATAAAAGGCATTAAATTAAAACTGCGTCATCGCCTTGATGGATTTAAACAGTGCTTTTTGTTCGGGACTGGGCTTGGCAGATTGTAGGGCAATGACCTGACTCATGTCGCCATCAATGCGGATTTTACCCATCATAAAGGCTTCAATGGCGACTTCGGTGGTATTTTGGGCAATGATGTCGCCTAAAGTTTCTTTGTCTATGCTGATGGTGCTGGTGGCGTTATCCACATGGTGTTGGGCGATTTTACCGTCTTTTAGGTGCAGCATGATGGGAGTGTCGCCTGTGATGTTGATGTTGATGATCAAGGCTGCGATGGTTGGTGGTAAATTGAGTTGTCCTGCATTGGCGTTTAGGGTGTGTAACTCATCAAACCAAGCTTGGGTCAAAAATTGTGCCATAAAAATGAACCTAAATAAAAAATGGTCAAAATATAACAGACATTATAAGCCAAAAACATCAAGTCGCCTACCTGATTTTTGGTTTTGTGTCTGAAATCTGTCTAAAGGTTATCACAAATTTTGCTTGTCCAAGATTTTTTCTTTATTTTGTCTATATTTTTACGTTAAAAAGCCTACTGAAGCGATCAAATGCTTTAATAAAAGTTAAAAAATTACCAAAAATTTGCATTATTTTTACAAAAGGTAGCGGAAAAATTACAATAGTGTTGTATAATAAGCCTGAAAACTCACTAGAACACCTTATTATAAGTGTGGATTTTAGTCTTTGGTTGGTTGGGTTATCCAAAATGCCCTTGTTGGGGGATTTGGATTTTTTATGCATATCTTTTTTGTTAAGCATACCCAGCACACCAACGCAAGCCAAATGGTCTTAACATCGCCTTGGACTATTTTAGCGAGCAAACCACAAACTCACAAAAGACTCTTTTACTTTTATTAGGGAATTTTTTGCTTTGTTCGCCTGATGTGATGATATTTGGTTAAATTTGCGTTACAATAGATAAACAAAATTTAGAGCGTGGATTTTTGGTAATTATCATTGATTATTGTGTATAGTTATCTAAAAACGCAATAGAAACAATAGGGCTGCACAGGAGAAAATCCAATGAGTCTATCTAATACAGCAGTAGCCCCATCGGTTGACCATGAGTATGAAATCACCATTGTGCGTTTCTTTACCATCATGGCAGTATTTTGGGGTATTATTGGCATGACGGTGGGTGTGTTTATCGCATCACAACTGGCATGGCCAGCATTAAACTTTGACACTTCTTGGCTATCTTTTGGACGATTAAGACCGCTACATACCAATGCGGTGATTTTTGCGTTTGGGGGATCGGCACTTTTTGCAACATCGTATTACATTGTCCAAAGAACGTGTAAGACTCGACTGTTTGCTCCTTATTTGGCGTGGTTTACCTTTTGGGGTTGGCAAGCGGTGATTGTCGCTGCGGTGATTACTCTGCCACTTGGGCTTACTTCTGCTAAGGAATACGCTGAACTTGAATGGCCAATTGACATCGCCATTGCTTTGGTATGGGTTGCTTATGCCATCGTCTTTTTTGGCACACTTATCAAGCGTCAAACTTCGCACATTTATGTTGCCAACTGGTTCTTTGCTGCCTTTATTATTACCATTGCGTTGTTACACATCGTGAACAACTTGGCAATCCCTGTGGCAGGTTGGAAATCTTACTCACTGTTTGGCGGTGCAACTGATGCGATGGTGCAATGGTGGTATGGTCATAATGCGGTAGGTTTTTATTTGACTGCGGCATTCTTGGGCATGATGTATTACTTCATTCCTGTGCAAATTGGTCGTCCTGTGTATTCTTACCGTTTGTCTATTGTTCACTTTTGGGCGTTGATTGCAGCTTATATGTGGGCGGGCGGACACCACTTGCATTATTCAGCGCTTCCTGACTGGACTCAATCTTTGGGTATGGTTTTCTCGTTGATTTTGTTTGCGCCTTCTTGGGGTGGTATGATTAACGGTGTGATGACCTTGTCAGGCAGTTGGGACAAATTGCGTACTGACCCCATCATTCGTTTCTTGATTGTTGCGTTGTCATTCTATGCCATGAGTACCTTTGAAGGTCCAATGCTTTCTATCAAAGAAGTAAACGCCATCAGCCATAACACTGACTGGACAGTTGGACACGTTCACTCAGGTGCGCTTGGTTGGGTAGGTATGATTACCATCGGTTCTATCTATGTGCTACTTCCACGCATTTGGAACAAAGCCAAAATGTATTCTACCAATCTGATTACGGTGCATTTTTGGCTTGCGACCACTGGTACTGTGTTGTACATCGTGGCACTATGGATTTCGGGCATTACCCAAGGCATCGTATGGCGTGATACCAACCTTGATGGTACCTTAAAATACGACTTCATCTACTCTGTGGCAATTTCTCACATACCGTTTGTGGTGCGTGCGTTAGGGGGTGCTTTGTATGTGGGCGGTATGCTGGTTATGGCGTATAACTGCTACAAAACCATCAAGATGCCCAGTACCTTAGGCGAGTCTGCTGAACAAAATACCAGTAGCACAACAACTGTGAACGCATAAGGGGAGCAACATGTCTAAACTTACTCATGAAATCGTTGAAAAGAATACAGGCTTGTTGGTTGTCTTTATTGTTATTGCCATCAGCTTTGCAACGCTTGTTGAGATTGTACCACTGATTTTTGATGGCACTGATCCCGATAAAGGTGGGGTAAACAAACCCCTACCAAATATGCGTCCTTGGACAGCGTTGGAACTTGAAGGGCGAGACATTTATATCCGTGAAGGTTGTCATGTCTGCCACACCCAAATGGTTCGTCCTTTGCGTGCTGAAGTTGAGCGTTATGGACCTTATAGCCGTGCCGCAGAATCCACATGGGATCACCCATTTTTGTGGGGTTCTAAGCGTACCGGTCCTGACCTTGCTCGTGTGGGCGGTCGTTATTCTGACCAATGGCACATTGACCATTTGATCGATCCTCGTTCTGTTGTGCCACAATCAGTCATGCCTGCCTATCCTTGGCTTGCCAAAAATGAATTGGACGGTAAGTTGGTGCAACAAAAAATGCGTCTATTTAAAGATCGCTTTGGTGTGCCTTATACTGAGTCAGACATTGAAGCAGCACCAGACCAAGTACAAGGGGCAACCGAGCTTGATGCGCTTGTGGCTTACCTACAACAGTTGGGTATCGCCATGCAGGGTCAACGCTAATGAATTGGGGCGTTTTACATAGTATCGCAACAGTGGGGGCATTTATTGCATTCATCGCTGTTGCGTGGTGGGCATATTCTCCCAAAAATAAAAAACGCTTTGAAGAAGATGCACAACTTGCGTTGGACGACGCACAATTAAAAAATCTGTCGTCAGAGCAACGCACTAAGGATATACAATGAGCTTGTTTTGGAGTTCTTGGGTTACTGTCCTATCGCTAGGCTGTTGGTTATTTATCTTCGGCGTATTGATGTGGACCTTAAAAACCAAACCTGACCTAGAAGAAGATGGCACAACAGGTCATGTGTACGATGATGTCATCAGAGAGTATGATAAGCCATTACCAAAATGGTGGTTGTGGGTATTTTTTGGTACGTTGTTTTGGGGCTTGGGCTACTTTGTGTTGTACCCTGCACTACAACCAGCCGGCTGGAAAGGTGTAACTACAGTAGAAGTTGATGGTCAGCAAGTACCTTGGTCATCAGCCAATGAGTTAAACAGCGATTTGCAAGCCAACCAAAAAGTATTTTTAGGTAGTTTTGAGACCGTGTTGGCGGAATCGGACGCTTCTGGCGCTTTACCAATACTTGCAAGCTTGAATGAATTGCAAAAGGCTCAAAACAAAAACGCCACACCAGATACAGAATTGCAAGCCAAAATTGATGAGCAAGTCAAAGCCTTGGCGCCTTTTGTAGATAAGATGATGGCTAACCCTGAAGCCCAAAAAATGGGTGAGCGCCTATTCCTACAAAACTGCGCATTGTGTCATGGTTCTACGGCTCAAGGTGCGGTGGGTTATCCTAACTTAACCGACAACGATTGGTTGTATGGCGGTAAAGCAGAAGAAATCTTGCTAACCATTCACAATGGTCGTGTGGGTGCGATGGCGCCTTGGCAAAAACAACTTGGCGAATCTGGCGTGCGTGCGGTTTCTGAATACGTGTTGAACATTTCAGGCAATCAAAACGGTTATCAGCTTAACCAAGCCCAAGTAACCCAAGGTAAGGCTTTGTTTGAAGCCAACTGTGTGGTGTGCCACGGTGCTGATGCCAAAGGTTCAACTGCGGTGGGTGCGCCCAACTTAACTGACGACATCTGGCTGTTTGGTGGCGATCGTGAAACGGTTCAAACCACAGTTCGTCATGGTCGTGCTGGGGTAATGCCAGAATGGCAAACCAAGCTTGGCAATGAGCGTGTGATGTTGTTGGCAGCGTATGTGCGTTCTTTGTCGCAAACAGCGCAATGATCTAGCCTTTGCTAAAAGAAGACCTTGTTATTCAAGGTCTTTTTTGTTTTTATTGAATGTGAATATTTGTTAAAAGTGATTGGCAAGACCGCTTTTGTGCTACAATACAAAGACGATTAACCTTTTGATATTAGGTCGGTTTATGAAAAAATATGCGTTATTTTTGTTGGGGATTTTGCCCTTTGTTGCGTACTCAAATACCATTGATAGCGAGAGTAAATTTAAACGCAACATCAAAGGCTATCCCATTGAAGCGGTGATAGAGCAGTGGGGACAGCCCAACATTGCCGACAAGAAAAGAAATAAGACCCAATACATTTGGAAAAGCTGTTATGAAACAGGTATCATCAATACGCAATGCCACTATGGCAGCTGTCAAAGTTGGCGTGATACCAAATGTTGCTACCAAGGCATTACGGTGGATGAACGTGGCATTATGCAAGACTACGGCGATAGGGGCGATAATGGGGCAAGGTGTTACAGTTCGTTGGATTATGACCGCATTCATCACTATCAAAAACGCTACGACACCATGTATGGCAAGATAGGTTTTGTGGCGACCGCTCCCCAGTCCGATACAGTACAGCACGTGGTGTTTAGCACCAATGTGGATAATGCCACGGTTCAAAAAGAAAACAATGAAGATTGTGGCGGCAAGTGCATTAAGACAGTGGAATTTAAAAATACTTGTGTGGCAGTCGCTCGCCCCAATGCTGGCACACGGCACATCAAAGAATATTTTGTGGTAAAAGACACCAATGAAGCCAATGCCGTACAAAAAGCCAAACAGCAATGCGACAAAAAGTTTGCCAAACAAGGCGGCTGCGTTATTGTAACTTGGGATTCAGCGGCTGCCAAAAACAGTCCCGCCATTTGTGCCATTCCCTAAACTTTAAATAAAATAAAAAAGCGTTGGTTTTAGACGAACGCTTTTTTTTGATGTGCTTTGTAATGCTTAGGTGTCTGGATTTTCACCATAAATGGCAACTTGCAGCCAAATATTGGCTTGAATGTAATCATGCACGGCGATTTTGGCGTTGTCGGGGGTGCTGACACTGGCGATGCGCACCACCAAAGGTTGACTGTTTGGCTCACGAAGCACGGCAACGTCAAACAAGGTGATGTCTTTATCAAAAAATTGGGTGTGGCTAATGCCTAACACTTGTCCTTGGCACCACGCTTCGTCTTCTTGTCCGAAAGTTTCGCCAAATAAATAAATACAGCTATGCCCCAAATTGATTTCTACGGGGGCTAAAGGCAGATTGGGATCGTGATCGGTGGGCTGCCATGTGCGAATTTTTTCTTCAATGTCATCAGGTACTTGACCGCCATTGGCAGAGACGATGTCATTAAAGGCACGATGATAACGAATGGCTTTTTGGTCTTCTACCAAGATGGTTTGTTCTTGATCGCTTGGCTCAATGTGATACGCCCATGCGCTAAAATTGGCACGATAAGTTTTTGGGGTTTTGTATTCGCTGCGGTTAATGCTGTACAGTTGATCAAAGGCATAAATGACTGTGCCATCGGTGGTTTTTAGACGGAGCAAAGCGTCTGCCGTTTCTTCACAGCGAATGATACGCTCAATTTGGCAAGGCATTCCATAGGGGCTTTCTACACAGGGAAAGGCATTAATAAAGGCGGTGGGCTTGCCGTCAGTCATGGATAAAATTTGCTTGATGTGGCAGGGCGTATCGCCCCCAAGCAGCAAGCGTTTGTTACTGGCGGTGTTGGGAGCTAACCCTAGCGGTAGGCTGGCGCTGTCAATCATTTGCCCAAGCCAATTTGGCACATCTTCGGCGATATTGTCTGTCAAAATCGCCCAATGATCGCCGTGTCCTGCATTTTTGTCGCAAGGCAAGTCAATTTTATTGGGGGGAGATTCATGTTTGTATTGATAGTGTAAGGTGGACGATGGGTTCATAAAAATTTCCTGTAATTATTTTCCAATTTATAAGGGGTGTTTGAAAAAAATCAAGACAAATCGCCAAATGCTTGGAAATGGTGTAAACTATGCCTTTTATTTAAATGAGTAAACTTAGGACATACTGACAATTTATCATGTGTTACAAATTGATTTTAAAATGTATGTTTTTTAATCAATTTTTATTTAGGCTTGATAACATGGGATATCTTGATTTTTTGGGAATAAACAGTGATGATTTGCCCATTTGTTTTAAAAAAAATCTTGCCATTTATTTATTTGATGTTGGGCATAAATAAAATGTCAGTATGCCTTATAAAAACAGAGTGTTTATATGTTTCGTCCCCTTGCCATATTTATCGGACTTCGTTATACCAAGGCCGAACGCAAAAATGGTTTTATTTCGTTCATTTCATTCATTTCCATGATTGGGCTAACCCTTGGTGTGGCGGTGTTAATTTTGGTGCTGTCGGTGATGAATGGCTTTGACAGAGAACTCAAAACCCGAATTTTGGGTACGGTATCACAGGCAAGCGTGTATTCATATGATATCATTACCGACTGGCAAAATCTATCTCAAACGATTGAAAACAATGATAAAAACATTGAAGCCACCGCCCCATTTATCCATTTGCAAGGCATGATTACCGCAAGCGGTCAAGTGTCTGGCGTGGCAATTTCGGGCATTGAACCTGAATACGAAAAAAAGGTATCCATCATTGGCAAGCACATGGTGGAAGGCAGTCTTGATAGCCTAAAATCGGGAGAATTTAACATCATTTTGGGTCGCAGTATGGCAAACAAAATGGGGCTTGAAATCGGTGATAAAGTAACCCTTGTCTTGCCTGAAGCGTCGCCATCGCCTGCGGGAGTCATTCCTAGATTTAAACGCTTTACGGTATCGGGGGTGTTTAGTGTCAGCCCAGAGATTGACAGCCTGACAGGGTTTGTGGCGATGTCAGACGCAGGGGTTTTGCTACGACTGCCTGACGGAGCGCAAGGCATACGCCTAAAAATGTACAATATTTTTGATGCGCAGGCGGCAGCACTTAAGGCGGCTCAGTTGGATCCCAGACTAGAAGCCGATGATTGGACCAAAACACATGGCAGTTTATTTTCTGCCATTCAAATGGAAAAATCCATGATGGGGCTGCTGCTGTTTTTGATTACGGTGGTGGCGGCATTTAATATTGTGTCAAGCCTTGTCATGCTAGTTACCGACAAAAAACCTGACATCGCCATCTTAAAAACCTTTGGGGCAACTCCCAAACTTATCATGCAAGTCTTTATGGTGCAAGGCATGATCATTGGGGTCATCGGCACGATTGCAGGAACGATTTTGGGAGTGATATTGGCTTTGACGGTAAGCGATTTGCTTGGGTTTATCAATAACTTTTTCAAATTACATTTATTTGATGCGTATTTTATCAATTACTTGCCCTCTCAAGTAAAAATCTTGGACGTGGTGGTGATTGTAACGGCGTCGTTTTTGTTGTCGTTTTTGATGACCATTTATCCTGCGTTACGAGCGTCAAAAATTGAACCTGCCCAAACATTGCGTTATGAATAGATTGCGTTACGAATAAATCAAGGAACATCATGAGTATTATTTTGCAAGCCAAAAATATCAGCAAAGTCTATGACGAAGGCAAAATCAAAACTACGGTGCTGTCAGGGCTTGATTTGACCGTACATAAAGGCGAACGCATTGCCATCGTGGGCAGTAGTGGTTCGGGCAAAAGCACGTTGCTACATCTTTTGGGGGGGCTTGATACGCCAACCACGGGCGAAGTGTGGCTGTCGGGCGTGTGTTTGACGCAGCTAGATGAAGTGGGGCGGGGTAAATTACGCAATCAACATTTGGGTTTTGTGTATCAATTTCATCATTTACTGCCTGAATTTACCGCCACCGAAAATGTCGCCATGCCTTTATTGATACGCCCCGATGTGCCAATTGGTGAAGCCACTGACAGAGCCAATGAGCTGCTTGCCAAAGTAGGGCTGTCGCACCGCACCCATCATCGTCCCAGCGAACTGTCAGGCGGTGAGCGTCAGCGTGTGGCGATTGCTCGGGCGCTGGTTACTCGTCCAAGTCTTGTGATGGCGGACGAACCTACTGGCAATCTTGATGATGATAATGCCAAAGCGGTGTTTGAGCTGCTTTCTGAACTACAAAGCACGCTAGGCATGGCACTACTGATGGTAACGCACGATAAGGAATTGGCAAAACAAGCAGACAAAATGTTGGTGATGAAAAGCGGACAATGGGCTGATGTTTAGTATTTAATCAAATAGAAAAATCTTCGTCTATGTCGCTGGTTTGATTTTTGGCGTTTTGTTCTCGGGCTTTATGCCCTTTTTGACTGGTGAATTTGGGAGCGTCGGCATTGTAGCCATGACGTTTTCGCCAGTCGCTGACAATATAATATTGCCAAATAAGACGAAACAGCAGCCCCGAAATGATACTGGTAATAATGCCACAAATGGTCAGACCCAAAGCAAAGGCAGGCAAAGAAAAATGGGTCAGCATTTGGGCGTCATAGCCGTTACCTGTCAGCCATTTGGTTAATTCTGCCACAAAAATGCCAATGGTGCGAAAGCCAATCAATGGCTCACCAAGTAAAATCGCACCCACCGAATACGAAAACCAAAATACGGGAATGGTGGTCAAAGGATTGGTGATCCAAGTCAGTGCAATTGCCATAGGTACATTGGCACGGCACACCAGCGCCCCAAAAATGGCAAGGGGCATTTGCCCAGGTAAGGGAAAAAACGCACACAAAACGCCAACATAAACCCCACGACCGAGCGATCCCCGATTGATGTGCCACAGCCTAGGATCTGCCAAAAATGGCGCAAACCAATTTACCACACGGTTTTGACGCAGCGATTCGGGGGTGGGTAGCCATGCTTTAAGGCGTTTTTTGGGCATAAGTGGACAAAAAAATCAACGATAACTTTGGATTATAGCAAAAATTTTTGGGACGTGCCAAACATTCGGCGTATAATTTGCCATAAGTCATCAATGACAAAGCCCCATTCAAGGAGCTTTGTTGGTTTGGATAAATGGGTAAGTTTGTAAGTTAGCCCAAAAATGCTTTATACATCCAAATGTGCTTTTCTTGACCTTGAGTATAGCCTGAAACCAAATCAGCAGTGTTTTGATCGCCTGCCGTTTCGGCAACTTCAATCAAGGCTTTTTGTTCGTTGATTAGGTTTTCTAGTCCTTGCACCACGCCTTGGACGCAGTCTCGTCCATCAAACACATTTTTGTGTTCGGCAACGCTGGTAAGCTGAGCAAAATCGCTGTAAGCGTGTAGTGGCGTACCACCCAAAGTCAAAATGCGTTCGGCGATTTCGTCAATTTGTGTTTGTAGTTCGGTGTACAGTTCTTCAAATTTGGTGTGCAAAGAAAAGAAATGCTCGCCTTTGACGTTCCAGTGATAGCCACGCACATTGACATAAAACATATGATAGCTAGAAAGTAGGGCGTTTAGTTTTTCAACAGAAGGGTTGCTCATTGTATGATCCTTTTGTGTTAAGTTAAGGTTATTTGCTTGTTGAGTGTTATTTTAGCAAGATATGATTGATAAGTTAAATTAAATATAATCAACATATAGTTTTGTTTTTTTTTAAAAACACAGCAATAGCCCTTCAAATCACTTTAAAGCACATCAAGAAGCGATCATGCTGGTTTGTAATCCTTGGGCTTTGACTTCTTTTAGGTGTTTGATGATGGTATTGATGGGTAGCCCCTTAGACTGTAAGCGTTTTGGAATGATTTGGCTGCCCTTTTGTCCTTGAAGTTCAAACATCACAAACACAAAATTGTCAGTTTCGTCCCAACTATCAACCGCACTCCAAGGAATTACGCCTTGTTGCATGGGGGCGGTTTGCATGGTCATGCCACGCATTTGTGGGGATTTCATCAAATTTTGTTTGACGGGCATTGCCATGATAAGTCCATGATTTTGCACGCCAAGTTTGAGCTGATACATTTCTTCAGGCACGTTAAGTTCGCTGATTTGCTTGTCAAATTCACGTTTGACATACCATTTTAGACCCAAAGTGCGCAGTAACAAATAAATCACCACACCAACAAGCAACAGCCAAAAAAAGATGGTGGAATAGCCATTAACCATCAATAGCCCTGCAATGGCGGCGGCACAAATCAGTGCCAATACTATCCATTCTTTGGGTTTTAGGGCTTTTAGGGTGTAGGCGTTTGAGCCTTTTTCAAAGAGAGCAAGCTGTGCGGCTTTAAACTCTGCGTCCGTCATGTCTAAGGCGATGGGTTGTAGGGTGTAGGGGTATAGCCCTGTTTTTTTGCTTGTCATAATATGCTACTTTTGATGAATGGTGGTTGATGTGCTTATCTTACCCAAATATTACCGAAAAATAAACCGCCACCGACAAATTTTCTGACAACATGACATGAAAACAAGCTGAAATTTACCTTGCTTTTTGGTATGATAGAGCGTTTTAATATAGCAAAAAATTTAAAGGCAAGTTATGTTAGACCCAAAATTACTTCGTGGTGAATTAAGCGATTTACAAGCCAAATTAGCCACTCGTGGTTATGAACTTGATGTGGCGTTTTGGACGGACGTAGAAACCAAACGCAAAGCGCTGCAAGTGGCAACCGAAGACTTACAAGCACAAAAAAACGCAGGTGCAAAAAAAATTGGTGAACTAAAACGCAGTGGCGAAAACGCTGATGACCTATTAAAAGAAATGGAGAGTATCAGTGAACAGATGAAAGCTGCCGAAGTCCAACTGCGTGAATTGCAAGCGGTCATCACCAGCGCAAGCCTTGCCATTCCTAATTTGCCTGATGACAGCGTACCTGTGGGAGCGGACGAAAATGACAATGTGGAAGTGCGTAGATGGGGCGTGCCACGGACATTTGATTTTGCCATCAAAGACCATACCGACATCGGCGAAGGCTTGGGACTACTTGATTTTGAGATGGCAAGCAAATTGACAGGTTCTCGCTTTAGTGTGCTCAAAGGGCAGCTTGCCAGACTTAATCGTGCCTTAGTACAGTTGATGTTAGATACCCATGTGGCACGGGGCTATACCGAAATGTATGTGCCTTATATGGTCAATAGTGATAGCTTGCAAGGCACAGG
>JBHAZZ010000071.1:0-10498 GCA_041781275.1 Moraxella sp. | reverse complement strand
TAATAAAATGTGTCGTGCGCCTTGGTGGTTGCCAGCTTTTGTTAAGCATATTAAAGATTTGGATTGGTTTGGATTTAAGCCAATATGCTTAACAAAAGCTGGCAACTCAAAGACATGATTTTACAACGCTCAAATAGCCAAGAATTAATGCTATGCGTTAATAATAGACCTGTTGCGCTCCCTGTGCGTATGCCAAACCAAGGTGAGCGGGTTATCATTGACTATGTTAATTTTGTTGTGGATATTCACGACATCACAACCAAGCACGACAAAAACACGCCCGATTACATCAGTGAGTTGGTTCAGCTAGATACAAGCAACGAATTAAGCGATGATGAGCGTATTATCTATGTTGATTATGTCGCTCATGACATTGGTGAGCGCCTAGCTTATATCTTTGGTTATGATATTGATGATGTTTTTTCAAAACTTAGTTATACAGGACGTGGACTACACAGTTATAAATACTGTTTAAACATTGGTAGCCGTGAAAACCCCATCGGCAAAGTCTGCTTTGGCGGTCAAAACAATACCGTTCTTGTCATGATTTCGGGTCTAGGCTGTGCCTTGGCGTGTGTAGGTTGGGAGCAAAACCTTTATGACTTCTTAAAAGGCTGCAAAAAAGCAAGCATTAGTCGCATTGACCTTGCTCATGATGACTTTAATGGGGCGTATTCGTCCGTGGACGATGCCGACAAAAAAGAAAGTGAAGGGTTTTTTCATTTAATTTCACATGGCACAAAACCCAAAGTTCAACAGTTGGGCGATTGGAAATATAACCTTGGCGACGGTCGCACCTTACAAGTTGGCAAGCGCCAAAACGGTAAAATGTTCCGTGGCTATGAAAAAGGTCGTCAGCTTGGCGACACAAGCAGTCTTTGGTTTAGAGCTGAAGTAGAGCTACGCAATCAAGGGCACATTATTCCTTTTGATATTTTAATCAATCCCACTGAGTATTTTACTGGCTTTTACCCTTACACTGCCAAGCTGATTGATGATTGTATCGCCTACGAGCAACGTCAAGCCAAGTGCGACAATCCAAACGACAAAGCCGACAGCCCAGACGGTCAGGCGGTTAAATCTATTCGTATTCCACTGATTGTCAAATCTGGGGAAATTAGCCTAAAAAAGTCCTTGGAAGTTTGGAAGACGCAAATAGGTCGGTACATTAAGTTTTATAGGGACTTCTTTAAAGATGATACCTTAATACTTGATTTGCTCCAAACACCCAAGAAACATGATTGTTACCCCAAAAGGTTATCCATTTTGGAAAAGTTTAAATCTGGTGAGTTTTTGGCATCACTCCCCAGTCATCAGCCCTTGCATGCCACATTAGGTATAACCACATGAAACAAACTTTAACCCTACTTGGAGCAAAGCGCTCTAAAGGCACACTGGACAACGGCAAGACCTACAACAGCACCAAGCTATACATACAAACACCAATGAAAGAAAGCATGGATCAAATCGGCTTTGCCGTTGCTGAATACAATTGGGGGGATAGCAGCAACTTCGACAAATTAAAAGGTTTGCAATATCCCTGCCAAGCAGATTTTAGCTTTGAAATTGTTACAAGTGGCAAAACATCACAAATCATCGTTGTTGATGTATTGCCTTTGACCAAGCCCAAAGCATAAGAGTTTTGCAAATGACTAGCTATGTTTGCACTGAGCTTGCTCCCAACGCTGAAAATGGCTATGTTGCTTGCAAAAATTGGACTGCTTATGAAAATACCTTATCTTTAACCAAAGAGCAGGTATCTGAAATAGGTGGTATTTTAGTGATATTTTTTGCGGCTTTGTTAGGATATGTCATCTTAACAAAGGCAATAAAAATACTTTAAGGAATGTCTATGAACACTCAAAAAGACGTGGTTCAAGCTCTATCCCAAAAAATGAGCTATTACAAAGCGGTCGGCAAAAGCCTTGTTTCCAATCCCAAGGTAGTTACTTCAGCGCTTGCTGTGGCTGCTCTTACCGTTGCCCCTGAAGCTATGGCAGCAGATGGCGTTACTGATGAGCTTAATTTTAAAGCCTTGGCTGATGAAGCCATTGACAGCATTAAAAACGCTGGCGCCGCTGCAATGGGCGTGTTTGGCATTGGTATTACCATTGTTGGCTCATTTAAAGGCTATCAATTACTTAAGAGCGGTATTAGACGTGCTTAATTAATTGGAAAAAATAGCCTCGGTCAAGGCTGGGGCTATTTTTTTAAGGGTTTTTTATGTTACTGATGATATTAAACTTTATCCCTTATCTCATATTAATAATTGCAATGATTTATGTTGCAGGTTCTCTAAAATAACTAATATTGTTGATACATTTTACGAAATAATGGATAAATAAATGCGTCTTGCCGTCTTTGTCTTTAGTCTTGTTTTAATCTTTGTTCCAACTTATGCCCATGCCCTGTTTTGGATTGGGGCAGCAAAAGGCATGGTTGTTCGCACAACAGCAGGTCAGTTTCTTAAAGTTGGCAGTAAAAAAGCTTTTGCTGGTGCCATGATGATGGCAGGAGCAAAGGGTTTAGATCATTCTTGGGAAATTGCCAAGAATTACTGCACAAAAACAAAAAAATGCAGTGAATTCTTAGACGAAGCAGAAGACTTGTTATTTGATGATGATCCTGAAAATAATACATATAAGGATTTGTTATTTACAACAAATCAGGGCGGTTATCGTGAGTTCGATAATCCTGTTGATATGTGTAGATATTACATGAGCAACGTTTATCCTCAAACTCATGAAGTTAACCTGGATGACCATCAAGTTTATGGCAGGGGCGGCAAAGATTACAAGGTTGGCGACATCGTTACTTGTAGTGGCAATATTAAGTTTCTTCATAACATGGAAAGTTCTTTTAGCTTTGATGGTCAATATGGCAATGTCATTGCCAAACCTAAAAATGAAGAGGATGAAGAAGCCAAGGAAAAAGCCAAAAAAGAAGCAATACAAAAAATAGTCAATAACTTATCTGATGATGATGTTACTTACATTATCAATAACTATGGCGATGACATAGAAATACAAAAATACTGCTCCGAAAATGCTTGCGATGAACTATCCAAAGAGTTTGGCGACGATGTAACAAAGAATAAGGGCAAATATGACATTGACAAAATTAACAAAGCAAACTGCTTGGTAGAAAATGGCAAAATTGTTTCTTGTGATAATGCTAAACTTGAAAAAGATGAAGAAAATCAAGAAAATACAGAAGAAAAAAGCAACACAGAAGAAACAACAGACAAAACAAATTGCGATGATAATGCTTCAGCCTTTCATAAAAAGGTTTGTGATTTTATTGATTGGTATCAAAGTGATGAATACCAAGAACAAGATACCAAAATTGATTTTGGCGATGACAAGCCAAAAACAAGCAATAAAGAGTTAGATTTTATTGGAGCTTGCCCTACTCCCTACCAGTTGGAATTTAAAATTGACTTTGGATCTATTGGCTCTTATGACGTTAATTTAATGTTATTTGATTCTCTTAAAATCTGTGGATTTTTGGATACTTGGGTTAAACCAATTATGATGTTCCTTGGTCCGCTTCACGCCATTTACATTTTAGGTAGGAATGAATGAGATTTGATAATTTTCATGAACTTTTAGATTCTTTTACATCAGGTTTTATTAAAAAAGCACTCATTGGAGCGGGTTTGACACTCGGCACGTCAGGCACAGTATTGATTACATTAAATAAAATCATCGATCAAATGAAAGATGCCGTAACACAGCTTCCGCCACTTGCCATTGCCCTAGCTGACATTGCCGCATTGGATTATTATGTAAGTTGCGTGATCGGGGCAATATTAACCAAAGCCATGTTAAAAAGCTCCCAGCTTACGCTTCAGCGTTTAAACGATTAACGGGCGGAGGAGGAGCTCCGACGACGACGCCCGCCCCAAGGTTTTTTATGATATATTTGGTAACTGGTACAACTGGTGCAAAAAAGACCGCTTTTGTTGTTTCTATTTTAGAAAAATTAGAAATTGATAATAAAATTAATATTGTCAAAAATGCTAAGTTTTACAAAGATAATTTAGAGATTTTAACCAAAAAAGATTTATTAAATGAGCTATCTTATTTTTTAAATGAAGTTGGTACTGGTGAAACTTTTCGCAATGAAGTAGAAATTTTAGACAGTGATTTTTTTGATATGTTAGGGGTTGATGATTATGAGCATTTACGCCCTGATGACTATTTTAAACGTTCAGTCATGTTTAATAAAATCATTGAACGCATTCAAGAAACACAAGGAGAAATAGGCTTACAATTCTTATTGCCTGTTCGTACCATTTACACCAATATCAATGCCCTAAAAATTGATTATGTTCGTTCATTGATTGAAGATTGGCGTAAATGCCCTGATGGTTCATTAATTGTTATTGATGAGATACAACTTGTTTATCCATATTCTGACATCAAAGATAAATCACACCCTATTGTTGCCGAACTTTCTGTACACAGACATCGGGGTTTTGATTTTTACTTTATTACCCAATCAGCAGGTAATTTGCATGTTCTAATAAAAGATTTAGTATATACACATTATCATGTAACCGTTCCTTTTGGTTTTAAAACAAAGATTTATCAATACGGTGAATTTAAAGCCAATCCAAACGCAAAAAGTGTGAAATTATTGGCGGAAAATACTTTTTCTTTTTCGCCATCACCACATATTTTTAAACTTTATAAATCAACAACCATTAATACCGCCAAATCACGCTTACCAATTCGCTATATTCTTATGCTTTGTAGCGTTGTACTTTTTGGCTTATTTATTGCTATTTATGCTGTGTTCTTTTCAAATGGTGGCTTAAAATCCCCAACAGAGAAATTGGAAGAAACATCGCAAGCACCTACACAAGAAACACCTAAAGACAATGTTATAGATTCGGTGAATTCTGTTGTTAATAATAATACCCCAACAACACCAACAGAGCCCATGCCAGCCACCATCACCAAAGAACAAATGGAAAAGCAATTAAAACTCCAAGAAGAACATTTTAATTATTTGCTTGAACAGCAGCGCCTACAGCTCATCATGCAATACGACACACTACAAAAGCAGCTTATAGAGCATGATGAGCAAATTAAGTCGTTTTATCGCACGCTAGAGCTGTATAAAACCATGTTACCCAAGGACTATAAAGAATTAAAAGCCAATCCTGATTTACAAGTGCGTGGCGTGGTTAAAATGGGTAATCAGTGTAGAGCATACAACGCCCAAGGCGTACTGATGACCCTAAACCATGAACAATGTAGCTACTATACAGAAGCCACAGGGCGGGTTTGGAAGAACGGACAGACCACCGACAACAGCCCAGGTCAGCCACGACTACCACCAACATTGACCGATAACAGCACAAGAACGCTGATACCAGCGCCACAACAGCAAGCGCAAGGGCAAGATAGCGCATCAGTACCCCAAAGCACACCAGCGCCCACAGAGCCCGCCACAGTGCTAACAAAATGATTAATCAACAATGAATTAATCATGAATAAATCATGAATTAATTATTAATTTTGGTGTAGAATATAAATTTTAGGTATGTATATATGGAAAATTCAGAACCTTTATACACTGTTGTAACGTTGCCACCCTTTGAAAAATGGCTTAAAAAACTTCGCAACAGGATTGCCAAAGCTCAAATCCTTGACAGATTGACCCGCATTGAAACAGAAGGGTTTTTTGGTGATACTGAAGGCGTTGGCGATGGTGTAAGTGAATTAAGGTTTCATGTTGGTGCTGGCTATCGTGTGTACTATACAATCAACGGTAACACCATCGTTATTTTGCTTTGCGCTGGCGATAAAAGCACACAACAAGATGACATTAAAAAAGCCAAGGCTTTATTAAAGGAGCTAGACAATGAAAATGACTGAATTAAAACGCTTTGACCCTGTAGACTATTTAGACAGCTACGAAGACATTGAATTATTTCTTGAAGAAGCAATGACCAGTGGTAGCACTGAACACATCAAACAAGCCCTTATCGTTGCTGAACGTGCCAGATTGAAGCTAGATAATCAACCCAGCCTAAACGACATCATCGCCCAAGCTGTCTTTAACGTGCTTAATACACGCCAAACCGCAACCATTTAACCAAACTTGCAAACTCTTTGGTTGTGCAATGTCGCACAGCTAAAGAGTATTTTTATGAACTTTGAGAAACTATCCGACATCATCGGTTATTACCAAACCTACCATCTTACCAAGCACAAATACGCTTACCGCAAAAATACCTTGGTACACTTTGATGCCTACCCCCTATCCACGCTCAAGCGTGCCGATGTCAAAAAATGGGCTTTGGAACGTCAAAAGCAGGTATCCAATGCCACGCTAAACCGTGAAATCAGCTTTGTGCGCTCGGCAATTAATCGTGTGGCGATTGATTTTGAGATTACGTTAAATAATCCCTTTGCCAACGTCAAATATCTGGAAGATGATGTTATTCCTAACTATTTGACCTATGACGAATATCAAGCCCTATTAAAATCCGCCCTAGCCTTTGATAATCAAGACTTGCACGACTTCATAACCCTACTTGTTATGACAGGCTGCCGCCAAGCAGAAATTTTAACGCTTAAATGGGAAAACGTGCACTTACAAAAACTCCACTTTGTCGTTAGAAATACTTTAAGTAAATCCAAACGTACCATGTACAAATACTTGAATGATAGTGCTTACGATGTATTTACAAAGAGATTGCAAAGCAAATGCGGTGATTATGTTTTCACGAACCCCGCCACAGGCGAAAACATCAAAAGTTTTAATAAAGGCTGGCAACGTTGCAAAAAACGAGCAAACATTAATTGCCGAATGCACGACCTACGGCACACCTACGCCAGTTGGTTGGTTCAAAAAGGCGTGCCAATTTACACGGTCAAGGAGCTTTTGGGTCATGGCGACATAGCCAGTACGCAAAGATACGCACATCTTGATTACGCCACAAAGATTGAAGTACTAAACCTAATAGGCTAACCCAAACGGGCGTGTTACTTTTTTGCTTTGTTTTTCAATAGGTTGTATCAGGAAGCACCCCAAAAGGAACTTAAATCCCGATAAGCACGCCATTTCTCCCATAACGCCCTAAAATTTCAGCTCAATGATTTCCACCCAATACCCATCGGGGTCTTTGATAAAGGCAATGTCTTTCATGCTGCCATCTTCGGGGCGTTTTTGAAACACTACCCCATTTTGGTCAAACCATGCCACAGCGTCCGCCAAATTTGGCACACTAAAACAAATGTGTCCAAACCCCCGTGGCTCACTGTTACCATTATGGTAAGCAAATTCAGGGTCTTGTTCGGTGCCATAATTGTGAGTCAGTTCCAAAATCCCCCGCTGACGTGAAACATACGCCACCAAATCTTCCCGATCGGGCAAATTTTCACGTTCTTCTTTGGTCAATTTTGCCAAAAAATACAAATCAAATTTTGCGTCAGGGTACTGACTGTGGCGCAACAAGGTCATGCCCATCACCCCTGTATAAAACGCCAAAGATTTGACAGGGTCTTTGACTCTGAGCATGGTATGATTATAGACAAAGCCTTCACTTTGCACGGGAATGTCTGACACGCCTGCTGCACTTAGTGCCACTTTTGGCTGTTTGATACTCATGGCTTTTCCTGTGTTTATTTAATGAATCAAATTTTAACCATTTAATTGGCTATTCAAAAAAGTTTACCTGACCTGTGGCAACGTCATATTCTGCCCCCACAATCATCAGCTCTTGGTTGCTCACCAAATCTTCCAAAATGCGTGAACCGTGCTTTAATTGACTGACCGACATACGCACATTGGCACGCACTGCCCGATTAATAAAGTCACCCATGTCCATTTCGCCATCGCCTGCGGTTACAATTTCATGCAAGTTATAAACACTGGGACGTATCCTATCCACAATGGACTGCAAGTTTGGCGAATAATATTGTTCAGGGTTGAGCAAAGTTTCTACACAGGCGCTCACCGCCCCACAATTACTGTGCCCCAAAACCACCACCAACTGTGTGCCAAATTTTTCGGCGGCAAATTCTATCGAGCCGATTTGACTGGGAGCGACAATGTTACCTGCCACCCGAATGACAAACAGTTCGCCCAAACTTTGATCAAAAATCAGCTCCACCGGCACTCTGGCATCAGAACAGCCCAAAATGATGGCGCTGGGTTTTTGCTCCTTGACCAGTTCAGGGGGTGGAATGGACAACGGTTTGGTGCTGTTTAGGTTTTGCATATATCGTGCATTACCCAGTTTCAACTGTTCTAACACCGCCTGCGCCGACAAATTTTGTGTTGCCATGCTCACTTACTCACTGCCTGGGGTTTTGGGTGTGTTGGTTTCTGGGGTGCGCACGTCTTGTTTGGGCGCTTCTGCTTTGGGCTCTGGTTCTGCCTTTTCATAAATCTTGGGTTTTTCTTTGGCGATTTGTGTGTTAGACCCATACTCTACCGCTTCTTGGCGTTTGGGTCTTTCTTGTTTGGTTTCTTCGTTACGCTGCACCGCTTCTTGGCGTTTGGGCTGACTGCGCTCTTGTTTGGGGGCAGGCGCTGTGTTTTGTGCCACTTTGGGCGTATTTTGCGTACGCTCTGGCTCATCTACTGGCTGACGGACGGGTTGATTGGCAGGTTTTTCGCTCTTTTTGACGGGCTGCTGTTCTTTTTTGACCGTCTCTTTGGGCGGTGCAGGCGGAATGACGTTGCGGGTGGCTTGCAGTTTCACAGCACGGGGCGCATTGGGGGCAGAATCCACAATTTCATCGTGGCGTTCATAATTGTCCACCATCGTGATGTAATTTTGCATTTTGCTGGGCACTGCTTTTACCGTGGTAGGCAAGCCAAAATCCACGGTATTGATGGCGGACTTGGCTTCTTGTTCACTGCCCATAATGCCATAAGTCAGGATAAAACGCTGCTCTTTTTTGTCATTGCGATAACGAAAATAAGCAAATTTATCACGGTCTTTTCTGCCGTTTAGATACCCTGTTACGCTGTCATTTTGCGCCACGTCCATCACTTGCACGGTCCATTTATTTTGATGTTTTTCAAAATATTTTTTATCTTTAAATTCCACAGGATAACTGCGCAAATCCCGAATGACCGTCCCCGACAGTTCAAGGGGTGGCACTTCTTTTTTCATTTGGTCAAACGTGTCAATTTTTGTTGGCAAGGGCAAATCTTGCGGCGTAACTTGAGTGTCTTTGCTGGTTTGCATGGCTTTGGGCGTACTGCTAGACAAATAAACGATAAGCCAAACTGCTGCCATAACCCCTGCCATAATCAGCCAAGTGATGGTTTGTTTTTTGGTTTTGGCATTAATGCTTGCCACACTTTGCGACATAATACTGACCTTTAATGAGTTAATTTTTTTTAAATTTATGAATGAAGGTAGGTTTCAATGTCTGTTAATACTTTTTTCAGTAAAGACATTTCAAACTCTGCGGTAACAAAACCTTGACCCAACGCCTTTAATAAAATCAGACGAATCTTACCACTTTGTACTTTTTTGTCATGACCCATCAAATTTAGGGCGGTATCCACATCAATGCTTGGTGGGCGCACTGGCAAATTAAAGACAGTAAGTAGTTTAACCACCCGCAGCAGCTCATCATGGCGAATCAAACCAAGCTCATAAGACAGCGCCAAAGCTTGCACCATGCCTGCCGCCACCGCTTCACCATGCAACCAATTGCCATAACCTTGATGTGTTTCAATGACATGACCAAAGGTATGACCAAAATTCAGCAGCGCCCGATTGCCCGATTCACGCTCATCAAGGGCAACGATTTTGGCTTTATAATCACAGCAGCGGTACACCATTTGGCTTAAAATTTCGCCATCTTTGGCAAGGATTTTTTGGGCGTGCGTTTCAAGCCAGACCAAAAATTCCTGATCAAAAATCAAGGCGTACTTTACCACTTCAGCAAGCCCTGCGGCAAATTCTCTGTCAGGCAACGTATCAAAAGTTGCCATGTCCGCCAACACACAAACAGGCTGCCAAAACGCCCCAATCATGTTTTTGCCCAAAGGGTGATTGATGCCTGTTTTGCCGCCCACCGACGAATCTACTTGCGCCAACAGCGTGGTAGGCACTTGAATAAAATTCACCCCACGCATATAACTTGCCGCCGCAAAACCCGTCATGTCGCCAATCACACCGCCACCCAAGGCAATCAAAGTACAATCACTGCCAAAATGATTGTCCATCAGCGCATCATAAATGGCGTTGATACTTTCTTGGTTTTTGTGCTGTTCGCCATCGGGAAGCACCACACTGACCACAGTCAGATCATGAGCCTTTAGTTTTTGCTCTAAAGCAGCCAAATATAGCGGGGCGACCACGTCATTACTGATAATCATCACCTGTTTGCCACAAATAAAGGGCAATAATGGGGTCGCCAAGTCAAGGGTGTCTGATTGGCTATTACATTTGATAAAAATGAGATAATCGTGGCTTTGGGTATGGAGATTTAACTGATGTGTGTTCATAATGAGT
>JBHAZZ010000070.1:0-2695 GCA_041781275.1 Moraxella sp. | reverse complement strand
CGTACGCACAAACGGGTAATGCGCTGCTGTTCTTCATAGGATAAATAAGGTAATCGGCTGGCGGTGGTCATGGTGTGGCTCTGTTTTTTTGGGTGTATTGTAAACCAAACTTGGTAAAATTCATAAAAAATTCGCCAAACGCTCAAAAATCTTGTATGATGAAACAAATTTTTAAGCTAGGCTCTTAACATGGAACCTTTTACTTTAGCCCCGTTTATAACCGCATCATTATTAACGCTTGCCACGCCCACACCAAGTCCTGAACAGGCTCAAATTGGTGTGTATGAGCTTCCTGCGGTGTCAGGGCTTTGGCAGCTTACGCCGTCCGAAAGTCGCCATGTATCAGACGATTGCCAAGAGCGTTATAATTTTGGCAAAAATGGACAGCTCAAAACCGTCAGTGGCGCAGAGATTACTTATGGCCAATATGCTTACGTTGTACAGCCAGAGGGCTTACCAATTTTGGCAATGCAGACGGTTCATGACAACAACGCTCCCGACTGTTCAGGCGCTCAAGTTGATCAATCTGGCGATGTGTTTTCTACGTTTGTATCGCTAGACAGTCGCCACGATCCGACCGTCATGCGTTGGTGTAGCGACTCTGTTGGGCAAAAATGCCATGCCACTTTACAAAGAATACTTCCTTAAAAAAACAATTCCATGACACGCATTCATATTATTTTATATACCCCAAAAATCCCCAATAATACGGGGAATGCCATTCGCTTATGTGCCAATACGGGGGCGATTTTGCACCTTGTCAAGCCCTTGGCGTTTGAGCTTGATGACAAAAAACTAAAACGAGCAGGGCTAGATTATCACGAATACGCCAATATGCAAGTACATGACGATTGGCAGACGTGCCAAAAAGCTTTGCAAGAACAAGGCGTTACCACCATTGTGGCATTGACGACCAAATTTAGCCGACCCTTTTATGATTATGAGTTTACAAAGCAAACGGGCGATGTGGCGCTACTGTTTGGCTCAGAAACCGATGGGCTGCCCCAAAACGTGCGTGATGATGTGGGTGAAGCTCGGTGGCTAAGATTGCCCATGCTGCCCCAGTCTCGCAGTTTGAATTTGTCCAACAGCGTGGCGATCTGTTTGTACGAAGTGTGGCGACAGCTTGGTTTTGTTGGTGATGTGGGGCAAAGTGTGGGCTATCATCGTTTAAGTTCTAGACCTTAAGAAAACGCATCTATGAAAAAATTTCTCATAAAAAACACGGTGGCGCTGATGATGGCGCTTGGTTTGGCAGCTTGCGATGATAAGACGGCGCAAGTTGCCACAAGTAAAGAAAGTACCGTGCAACAAGCGGTGGACTTTACAGGGTGTTATACCATCAAAAAAGACGGCCCTGCGCAAATCAAAATCAGCCAAACAGACGGCAAATGGGTCATGCAAATGAAAGAGCCCCAAAGCTCAGATAAGGTGTGGGATAACCCTGAAGCCTTAGTGCTGATAGACACTCAAAAAGCGTGGGAGTTTTTTGGGGTGAATGCACTTGGGCTAGATAGGGCGGACGTAGAAGCGGTACTGGCTCGCCCTGATAACATGATGTTGCTTGCCAAAGTCAAATCAGCCAGTAAAAATGTCAATCCTTTGCTTGACAGTGAGTTTGTGGTGTATATTTTTCGGGGATCTAACACCATCTATCCTGTGGCGTGTGATGAAACGCCCATTGATTTTACACCAAAAAATCCCCACGCCTTATAAGGCGGGCATATCAAACCATAACGTATCGGCAAAATGGGTAGCCAAGTAGTTTTTTAGCCAATTTTGGGTGTCTTGGCTGATGGTGTCGTTGTCCGTATCAAAATAATGATTGTACACCACCGCATACAAGGGCAAGTTTGCCAAGCGTATGGCGTGCAAGCTAAGCAGTGTGTGATTAATGCTTCCAAGCCGTCCACACGTTACCAAAATGACGGGATAATTTTGGCTTGCCACATAATCCAGTGTCGTCAAGGTTTCTGTCAGTGGCACAAATAAGCCCCCAGCCCCTTCAATCAGTACCGTTTGGTAATGGTGCTGTAATGTACGGGTGGCACGGGTGATGACATCAACATCAATTTGGCTGTTTTGTAGGCGACTTGCCAAATGTGGGGAAGCAGGCAGGGCGAACACATAAGGACACGTTGTGCCATCTTTATCAAAGTCAGTTAGGGGCGTGTGGCACAAGGTGCGATGGGTCAAGATGTCTTCGCTGATGCCATGGTTGCCAGTTTGTACCAATTTTTGGCTGATGGCTTGGCGACCAAAGTGGTTAAGCATAAAGGCGGTGGCATAGGTTTTGCCGATGTTGGTGTCAATGCCTGTAACAAAATAAACGGTCATGGTATTTTTTTCCAAATTATTGTTTTTATTGAATTATTGTTGATGAATTATTGCCAAATAGTCATCAAGCAAGGCTTTTAGATTTTGGCATAGGACGGTCAGCTCGTCATCATTGATGACCAAGGGGGGCATGATGTACACCAGTTTGCCAAACGGTCTTACCCAAATCCCAAACTTTTCCACCAAAGATTGCCAGCGCGCCATGTTCACCGCTTGATACAGTTCAATAACGCCAATCGCCCCCAGACAGCGCACGTCCGCCACATGGGGATTGTGTATTAATTCGGCAAATTGTTCATCAAGCAGCTTTTGTATGTGTAACGCTTGTTTTGGGGTGTCGTTTTTTAGACATAAGTTG
>JBHAZZ010000069.1:0-3068 GCA_041781275.1 Moraxella sp. | reverse complement strand
GCTTGCTGCTTTAGGATCGCCAAAAGTGGTGAGCCATCGGCTGTCCAGACGCTGTCATAAGCTTCTGCGACGCGCTTGGGGCGCGCGGTTAAAACAAAGCAATTTAAAATCACCTGCCAAATCAGCTTAGGGATCTCAATGACGCGCGTGTCACTCAAAAACTCTCTTAAATAAGCGCGCACCGCTGTCGGGGTCGGCGCATCTGGCGTGCCAAGATTGGCGAGGATGATGGCGGTTTTTTTGTTGGTCATAACAGTAAATCTTTATAAAATCGGGTTAATTTTAGCACTGTTTTGCCAAAAAATCTTCGGTTTTGCTTGCTTTTTGTCTTTCGCTCATCAAATCATCACCAAAACGGCATTGATAGCATCAACACACATAGTGCCACATTAATGCCAACACCCAGCCATTTTGGAGTTGTTTGAGAAGTTTTAGAAGTATTTTGACTCAACATCACAGCCATCACCACCAGTAGCGCATAGACAGCATATGCCGCCCCAAAGCTTATGCCTTGTGTTGTCAGCCACGCCGTGATTGGCTTAGCAAACGCGTTTGTGATGATATTTTGGATAATGATCAATGACATAATTATCAGCATAAATCGCCAAGTGTGCCATTTGCCGTTTTTTATCCAAATCTTTTGTACCCACGGCATCCATCGGACAGACAGCATAAATACCGCAAGCACCACCACCAAGATCAACGCATTCACCAATGCTTGCATATCATCACCACCTTGATTGATTTATTCTCTGCAACTTAGTATATTGTAAGTATAAATGACCGTCAATCCTATGAATCCACTCAACTCAGCCAGACATTTTATTTCACACTGATTGTATTTTTGACATTTGTCCCGAGATACAGACAATGCCAATTTGTGCGTGTTATTTTTGGCATTTTGGCGTATAATAAGACGATTTTTACACGATAATTTTTATAAACCATTTATCGCAAAACTCCCTATTAAATCAGCTATTACATAACTAGGATAAGCCATGACTGTCCAAACCTTTACCCCAGAAGCCAAGCCCGCCCCAAAAAAAGCCGTCCAAGGCGAAAAATTGCGTGGCTATGATAAAGTTGCTCGCATCCCCATCAAAGTCATTCCAACGGTCGAAACACCAAAAAAACCCGACTGGATTCGTGTCAAGCTCTCAAGCCCTGCCGAAGTTGATCGCATCAAAGCCACGCTTCGCAAACAAAAGCTCTACACCGTCTGCGAAGAAGCCGCCTGCCCGAACCTACCGCAGTGCTTTGGTGATGGTACAGCGACCTTTATGATCATGGGGGATATCTGCACACGCCGTTGTCCGTTTTGTGAAGTGGCACACGGCAGACCAAATCCATTGGATAAAGATGAGCCACGCCATACTGCCGAGACCATCTTGGGTCTTGGGCTAAAATACGCCGTCATCACCTCAGTCGATCGTGACGACCTAAAAGATGGCGGTGCTGGTCATTTTGTTGAAGTCATCACCGAATCCAAGAAACTTAGCCCCAATTGCTTGATTGAGATTCTTGTGCCTGATTTTCGTGGTCGTGAAGCCATCGCACTGGACCTATTGACCGAGACAGCGCCCGATGTCTTCAACCACAACATCGAAACTGTGCCACGCCTATATAAGGCATTTCGCCCAGGTTCAGACTATCAGCACTCATTGAATTTGCTAAAAGACTATAAAGCACGCCGCCCTGATGTGGCGACCAAGTGTGGCTTTATGGTGGGGCTTGGCGAGACCGAAGAAGAAGTCTATGCCCTACTTGACGACCTAAAAGCCCATGATGTCGATATCGTCACCATCGGTCAGTACCTAGCACCAAGCAAAAACCATGCGCCAGTCGATCGCTATGTACACCCTGATGAGTTCGCACGCTATACCGAATACGGCAAAAAATTAGGCTTTTTTAACATTTGGGCAAACCCAATGGTACGCTCAAGCTACTTTGCCGATCGCCAATACTATGGCGAAGACTGCCCACCGCCTGTGCGTAGTGCCAAAGCCCTTGCCGAAGAAAAATTGGCTAAAGCGGAGAGTGGTGAAAAAACTGGATGTCTTTAATAATTGGAATTTTTCTATTGTTAAGAAATCATGTGGGAGTAATTGATGTTGAGTTATTTAAAATTACTGATTGTTATGACAACTGTCGGCATGACGCAATTTGCCCACTCGGCTTTATTACATGGTGCAGACCCACAACAGCCTGACAGACTTAATGAATATTTCAGCCATTATGACAAAGAAATAGATTTTCTGCGAAAATGCTTTATACCAACCGTCATCAAAACTGGCGAATCAGACTATATTAACAATTACACAAGTTGCTTGGTTGATGGTTTGGCGCATGATGTTATTGATGGTAAACATGGGTATGTCGATGAATACGGGCAGGTTATCATCCCTCATCAATTTAAAAGCGCAAGCTCATTTTCTGACGGCTTGGCAAGGGTTGCCATAGATGTTGAAAATGATGATAGTATCTTTGGCAGGCATATTGGTTATATTGACAAGAAAGGCAGTTTTGTCGTTGAACCCATTTATATTTTTGGTCAAGACTATAGCGAAGGCTTAATCGGCGTACTAAATAAAGAATATAAATACGGTTTTATTGACAAGCACGGCAATACTATTCTACCCTTTATTTATGATTATCCTATTGATTATGACTCATCAGGTCTTCTTACAATGAATATGATATATTCATCTTATTCGTATATCTTTCATGATGGTGTTGCATTGGTTAGTTTAAATGGTCAATGGCAATTTATTGATAAACAAGGCAATACCGTTGAATATATAAGTCATTAATTAAACACCATGACCCAGATTATTTTATCATCCAACCAAGTCCATCGCCTACACCATCGCTTCTATGAGCCGGCAGGTGATGTCAAAGCAACCCTGCTCATCGTGCATGGCATGAGTGAGCATAGCGGTCGCTACGATGCCTTTGCCAAATTCCTTGCCGAGCATGGCATTCTTGTTGCGACTTATGATCAGCTTGGGCATGGACAGACGGTCAAGGACAAATACGAGCTTGGGTTTTTTGACGAAAAGCACCCCGTG
>JBHAZZ010000068.1:0-4458 GCA_041781275.1 Moraxella sp. | reverse complement strand
CAAGACATCAATCAGTGGAGCGATATTGATATTCAACAGGTGGTCAATAAACTGAATTTACGACCGCGTAAATGTTTGGGTTGGAAAACACCTTATGAAGTTTACTTCAAAAAAACGTTGCACTTGGTTTGACAATTCAAGAGTAATAATCTGAGCCCATTGTCCAATACCATAATGTGTTTTTAACAAATCATCAATAGTTTTTAAAAATTTAGCAAAACTTTTTCTTTTTTTAACGTATTTTTGTGAGTTTTCTTGTTTTATTTCAAATAAATCCAGTGCTTGCAATAATCCTGACAATTTAGCTCTACCATACGTTCTAGTATCAAAATCAGGCTTTATAGCAACCAAATGCTTCCCAAGTATTGATAAATTCGCCCAACCGTCATCATCTGCAATATCTTGGATTGCTTTATAAATCAATTGTAGTGTTTGTTCATCCATATCAACTAATTGATTGGGAATGACGATTGGTTTTTGAATAGTGCTTTCAATTTGAATTTGCGTGTTCTCTGAATTTAATTGTTTTTTTTCAGCATTTAAATCGTCATTTGACTTATTTTGAATTTTATCCAATTTGCTTTCAACGATAGGATTTAATTCATCACTATCCAGATTCTTATCGGTTAAATTTTCAATATAAATAAACTTATCACAAGCATTGATAAAAGCACTAGGTGTTTGTTGTCTACCAAAACCATAAACAACAAGTCCGCTTTCACGAATACGAGAGGCAAGTGGTGTAAAATCACTATCGCTTGATACAATGCAAAATCCATCAAGTTGATTGCCATGCAATAAATCCATTGCATTAATAATCAGCATCATATCGGTAGCATCTTTGCCTTTGGTGTAAGCGAACTGCTGAATTGGCGTGATAGCATGAGATAAAGACACATCTTTCCAAACATGTAAACGATTGCAAAGCGTACCGTTTTCATTAATTTCACTACTCCAATCGCCATACACTCGCTTAATATTTGCAACACCATATTTGGCAATTTCTTGTAAAACCAAGTGTATTGATTTGTGCGATGTATTATCGGCGTCAATCAAAACCGCTAATTTTTTATACTCACTCATCTACCCATGCTCCATGTCGCCACACCAAGGCAAATTTGGTGGCTTTGCCGTTTTTTTCAGAGCCGATATATTGCTCGTTGTTTTTACGAGACCAACGCAAAATGGTCGGATTGCCATCATTATCCATCGTGGGGGCGGACAACAGATAATGAAATTTAGAATCAAGCTTATCTTTAATAGCTTGCAATTCTGCGACTTTGGGTGGGCGAGTTTCACGGATTTTAGGGAATTTGCTTGCCGCCAAAAACAGCCCTGCCGCCCCTTCACGCAGCACATAATGGTCATCAAAACGCTGTGAACGCAAATGTGGCATATCAATGGCGTCCATACGGGGTGGCGCAGCTTCGCCATTTTTTAGGACTTTACGGGTGTTGTCGCAAGTTTGACAAGCAAAATACGCCCCAAAACGCCCTGTTTTGAGCACCATTTTGCCATCACATTTGTCGCAATCTATGGTCGGTACATCGTCTTCGCCTTTGGTTTCAAAAACACCCGTTTCCAACAAATGCCCATCACAATCAGGGTTGTTGCCACAAACGTGCAGTTTAAGCCCACCATCAACAATATAGCCGTCCATCGCCGTTTGGCATTTTGGGCAGCGTTTTTTATCCAAAAGTGCATTGACTTCATCGGTTTCGTCATTGGTGCTTTGACTGGCAAAGGCTTCTACGGGCATCAAATTTTTGGTGCCTTTGCAGCGTTCTTTGGGGGGCAAATTATAGCCCGTACACCCCAAAAATACCCCCGTTCCCCCTGTGCGAATCTGCATGGGACGACTGCACAAATCGCAATGCACTTCTGGCACGTCAGTGGGATTGTTGGGGCGCATACCGTCTTTTTGTTTGGCTTGGTCTAATTCTTGTTTAAATTCTGCATAAAATTTATCCAAAAGAACTTTCCAATTGGTTTGTCCGTTGGCGACGTCGTCCAATTTGTCTTCTAAATTAGCGGTAAACGTATAATCCATCAATTCAGGAAAACTGCCAATCAAGCGATCGGTAACAATATCGCCCATTTTTTCGGCAAAAAGGCGTTTGTTTTCGGTGCGCACATAGCCCCGCTCTTGAATGGTTGAGATGATGGACGCATAAGTGGAAGGTCGCCCAATGCCCCGTTTTTCTAGCTCTTTGACCAGACTGGCTTCGGTATAACGTGCCGGTGGCTTGGTAAAATGCTGACTGGGACAAATGGCGTCCACGCTAAGCACCTCTGCCACCTTAACATCGGGCAACAGCACATCATCGCTACTGGCAGGCGGTTGCACTTTGGTATAACCATCAAAGGTCATGACCCTGCCTTTGGCTTTAAGTTCAACATCGCCTGCTTGTACGGTCATGACGGTGGACAGATACTCTGCTGCGGTCATCTGACACGCCACAAACTGCCGCCAAATCAAATCATACAGCCTTCTTGCGTCGCTTTCCATGTCTTTTAGCATACCTGCCGACACTTGGACATTTGATGGGCGAATGGCTTCGTGGGCTTCTTGGGCGTTTTGTTTGTTGCCATAAACGGCGGCATTTTTGGGTAAATATCGCTCACCAAATTCATGGGCAATAAAATCACGCACACCATTTAGCGCATCTGCCGACAAAAATGTGCTGTCAGTACGCATATAAGTAATGTAGCCTGCTTCGTATAATTTTTGGGCAAGTAGCATGGTTTTTTTGACGGCAAAACCCAAACGGGTACTGGCGGCTTGTTGCAAAGTTGAAGTGATAAAAGGGGCGCTGGGTCGTGAACTGGTCGGTTTTTCGCTACGGTCGGTAACCACAAACTCGCTTTTATTCAGTTTATCCACCAACACATCGGTTTGGGCTTGATTTGTCAGCTTGAGCTCTTTGCCGTTTTGTTTTAGGGCTTGCAGTCTGATGGGCAAGGGATCGCTACCATGAGCGTCCACATGGATTTCCCAATATTCTTCAGGACAAAAAGCACGGATTTGTCGCTCTTTTTCTACCACAAGGCGAGTTGCCACGCTTTGCACACGCCCTGCCGACAAGCCACGAGCCACTTTTGCCCAAAGCAGTGGCGACACCATAAAGCCCACCACCCTATCCAAAAAACGTCGTGCCTGTTGGGCGTTTACTCTGTCCAGATTGAGTTTGGTGGGGTGAGCAAAGGCTTCTGTGATGGCGCTTTTGGTGATTTCGTTAAACACCACACGGCTGTATTTTTCGTCCTTACCGCCAATGACTTCACGCAAATGCCATGCGATGGCTTCCCCTTCTCTATCCAAGTCAGTCGCCAAATAAATGGTGTCGGCTTCTTTGGCAAGGGCTTTTAGCTCTTTGATAACCTTAGTTTTGTTGGGTAAAATTTCATAAGTTGCCGCCCAATCATGTTCAGGATCAACCCCCATACGACGCACCAACGCCGCTTGTGCTTTTTGTTCTTTGGTCAGCTTGGTGGTGTCTTCTTTGTCTGCTTTTTTGTCTGTACCTGATACAGGCAAATCACGCACATGACCCACACTAGAACGCACGACATAGTCCGAGCCTAAGTATTTATTGATGGTTTTGGCTTTGGCAGGCGACTCAACAATGACCAAAGATTTGCCTTTTGGGGCGGCTTTTACTTCGTTGTCCTTGGTTTTTGTGGTGCTACTGGGGGTTTTTTTGGTCATGATAATGCCTTGATTTGGGATTGGTGGATTGCTCTTTTTATATTATATAGGACACAAAGCAACGTTTGTCAATAGCCACACAAAAAGCACACACAAAAAACCAAAACAAAACTTAGCCATCGGTTTTGTTTTGTCTTGGCGTAGCTGTGTGGATTTTGCTTGGGTTTTGTGTGTTTTTTTTGGTGGTGGCTTTATGGGTTTTAAGTGCTGTTATTTATTTTAAAAAAAAACACACATTTGATATTTTTTATATTTTTAACCTAAAAAAACATTTGTTCATGATTAATAACCCATCTGTTGTAATATACGGTATTTATCACAGCCATCTTGATCGCCATTATCACAGGCTTTGCCAAACCATGCTTTAGCAGTGGTTTTGTTTTGGCGGACACCATAACCATTCTCATACACCAGTCCAAGATTATATTGAGCGTTAGTATTCCCTTGATTGGCGGCTTTGGTAAACCACTCTATCGCCTTATGATAATCTTGACGCACGCCTTTACCTTTTTTATACATCAACCCAAGATTATGTTGAGCTTTTTCACTCCCTTGATTGGCAGCTTTGCTGTACCACTCTACCGCTTTTTGATAATCTTGGGATACACCTTGACCTTTTTCATACATTGCTCCAAGATTATTTTGAGCTTCGGCAAGTCCTTGATTGGCAGCTTTGCTATACCACTCGACCGCCTTATGATAATCTTGACGCACGCCTTTACCTTTTTTATACATCAACCCAAGATTAT
>JBHAZZ010000067.1:0-13286 GCA_041781275.1 Moraxella sp. | reverse complement strand
GCCCCCTGCGGAAATTTTTGAAGTGTTTTTGGACGACATAGAAGTGTATGACTGGCAAACAGGGCTGTTTGGGACGGTGGATAACGATCCGCAAATCCTAAAACAAGCCCAAATATCCGCCAAGGCTGAAGTACTCAAAAAAGCGTGTCAGGGCAATGTGATGGAGCTTGCCAAAAATAACGCCATGGAGCAAATCAAGGGTTTGTTTGTGCTGACGGGGGCGACCGTTACGGTCAATACCCAAGGGTCAGGGGCGTGTTATTTTGCTGGGAGTTGATGTGAAGGGCTAAAACACACTTTCGTAAATCAACATCACGCTAATGCTTACAAAAATCAGACCGCATAGGCGATTTAAATACAGCATACGTTTGCCGTGGTTGAGCCATGTGGACAGCCGAATGCCACCCAATGCATAAATGGCTTGCCAAAACGTTTCTACAACAAAAAATAACACGGTCAAAACAACGTATTGGGGCAAAAGTGGCGCAGAAAAATTGATAAATTTGGGAAAAAACGCCGCAAAAAACAACATGGCTTTGGGATTAGAAAGCGATACCCAAACACCATGATTAAAAAGTTGTAAGGGGCTTGGGCTGATGGCTTGGGTTTTGGTTTGCAGTTTACTGTTGTCTTGCCAAGAAAGTACGCCCAAATACATCAGATACAGTGCCCCCAATATTTTGATGGCGGTCAGCACCATGGGGTATTTGGCAATCAGTCCAAGCCCCAAAAGCGCCAGTACCAACAGCACTAAAAGACCGGCGCACAAACCTGCCATCACCCACAATGTCTTTTTAAAGCCGTGATTGAGCCCTGTTTGAAAGGCAAACAGCATATTAGCGCCGGGGGTGGCGGACACCAAAAAACTGCTTACCGCAAAAAACATCAGTGTTTGCCAGCTCATTTTGTTTCCAAAGCCAAATTTTATAAAGAAAAAGGGCTGTATTTTAGCATTTTGCCAAAACAAACAAAAACCCCTTTGCCAAAACAAAGGGGTAAAAGGGATTTTTAGATGACTGATTAGGCGGCGGTTTTGCCTTTGAGTCGTGTAAACGCTTGTTCAATTTGTGAGCTGTGTTCCAAGATTTTGGCTTCTACTTGCGCAAACTGTTCTTTGAGTTTTTCGTCAGCTTCGTGTAGACGATTGGCAAATTCGGTGCGCTTTAACTCAATGGATTTGGCTTTTAGGGCGTGCCATTCTTCTACGGTTTTGCTAAAAGCTTCGTATTCGGCGCTGATGTGGTCTTTAAATGCCATAAAGCGTTCATCGAGTGTTTGTTCGCCGCCTTTTTCTATGCGTACCTGCGCTCGTTTAAATTGCATGGTAACTTCGGCGTGTTTGATGGTTAGGTCGTCCACCCGTTTTAGGTCTTTGGCAAGTCCGATTTTGGATAAGCCTAGGATTAGCCATTTGGTGGGGTCGTATTGCCACCATTTTACGCCATTACGATAGTCGTATTGGAAGTAGTGATGGTAGTTGTGATAGCCTTCGCCCCAAGTAAATAACGCCAAAATGGGATTATCACGAGCGGTATTTTCATCGGTATAAGGGCGAGTGCCGAACATATGGCACAATGAGTTGATAAAGAAAGTAAAATGATGGGTCAATACCATGCGAAGTAGCCCCACGATTAAAAACGCCCCAAGCACGTCGCCAATCGCCAAACCAACAGCGCCCACCACCACGAAGTTGGTCAGCACTACCCAAAATCCATAATACTTATGTTGTAAGGTGAGCAGTTTGTCTTTTTTTAGGTCGGGGATATTTTTGTAATCGTATTGACCACTGGGATATTTGTGCAGCATCCAGTCCATGTGGCTAAACCAAAAACCACGGCGAGCTGAGTAGGGGTCATCGTATTCATCATCTACATGGCGATGGTGGACACGGTGTCCAGAACACCAGTCAAAAGCAGAACTTTGTACCGCCAGTGTCGCCCCAAGTAGCAAAAAATATTTTACGATGGGGTGTGCTTCATAGGCTTTGTGCGCCCAAAGTCGGTGATAGCCTGCGGTGATGGATAAGCCTGTCCAAGCCATAAAGAAAGCAAAAGCCGCCCATAGCGCAGAACTGGTGTCATGTGTCCACAAATACCACGGCACCAAAATCAGCGCAAGCAGTGGCGTAGATAGAAGTACAATGGCAGGAATCCAGTTAATGGGGGGATTTTCAAAATCTTTTGGATTGTGTTTGGCAGTCATTTGTAGTAGTCCTAATTTTGCCAGTTTAAATGATGTGTTATTATACGACACATTTGTACAAATGTGAACATTTATACACGATAAATTTGTAAAAATTTTAACAAAATGTAAAAGATTTCGGACAAACGGTCGCTCAATGTCATAAAAACATTCGTTCAATTAGGACAAGTTTTGTTATAATTTGGGTGTTTTGATATCAGAGTGTTTTTTTGATCTTAAGAGTGTTTTTGGTTTTGGATTATGGGGCAACAACGTAAAACAAAATTTCTTCAGCGAGAGGAACAAATTTTACAAACAGCCGAGCAGCTTTTGCTTGAGTCTGGCGAATATGATTTAACTTTGGACGCACTGGCACGCCATTTGGATTTGGCAAAAGGGACGCTGTATAAACATTTTGCTAGTAAAGACGAATTATTGATGCAGGTGCTTATTAGCCATGAAAAGCGCCTTTTGAGCATTAATCAGATCGGTGATGGCGCAGGGGCGGGCGTGGCTCGTATGGTGCTTTGGAAACTGATGGATCCGCAGCGTGCCACCTTGTTTAATTTACTGGAAGAAAAATTGGCGGGTACGGCATCGGGGCTAAGTAAGCCCTTTAGTCGTTTATATCAGATTCGCCGTGAGCGCATGACGCTTATCGGTGATTTGGTTGAGCGTTATTTGGACGAACAAAACAGCACGCTGTGTTCTAGGGATTATCTGGCGATGATGTGGGCAACAGGATCTGGTGGGGCAGGGCTTTTAAATTCCAGCTTTTATCAGCGGTATTTGGGCGACAGAAGTAGCCTAAAGTATGCATTGGTGCTACAGGTGTTACAGCTTCCCAAGCTTTATGTGGCAAATCAGCCCGACCTTGAGCCCAAATCTGATCTTGAGCCTAAGTCTGACCTTGAGTCTAAGTTACCCGATGTACCACCACCCAGACAGCCATCGTCATTTGAGCCTAAGCTATTAAAGCCTTTAACGCCGCCTGCGGTTTAGCTTTAGCCTAGCAACTAAAAATCCCACACTCGTTATGGAATGTGGGATTTTTGTGTGTCAGACGATGGGTTATACGTCTTCTTCTTTGTATTGGGGAACAGGTTTTTTGAAGCCGCCAGTTTTAATGCCAAGCCAAATAAAACCAATCGCCGCCCATGCTAAACCAACTTTTAAGGTGGCGTCATCAACTTCTAGCCACATTAAAAAGACGCTGGCAAAGCCCAAAAGTGGCACAATGACGTATCTTAGGACATTTTGGGGAGAGTTTGCCATCTTATCACGCAAGGCATAACGGAAAATCACCGACAAATTGACAAAGCTAAAAGCAGTCAAAGCGCCAAAGCTAATCAAGTTTACCACCGTTTCAAGGCTAATAAAACCTGCGGTAAGTGCAATCGCCCCTGCAATCAAAATGTTATTGACGGGAGTAAAGAATCTTGGGCTGATTTGACCAAAGATTTTTTTGCTGATGACATCATCACGACCCATCACATACATCAGACGAGACACCCCTGCGTGCGCCGAAATCCCTGACGCCATCACCGTTACGATGGCAAAACCAAGTACCGCCGCTTGGAAGGCTGATCCGCCCACCAGTAGCAAGATTTCTGCTTGGGTTTCGTCCACCGCTTCAAAATAGATGCTAGGATCAGAAGGGAAGTAGGTTTGCATAAAGTAGGTGCTGATGATAAACACGATACCTGCGATGAGCGATGTCAATACCATGGCTTTGGGTAGGGTGTTTTTGACGTCTTTGGTTTCTTCGGCAAGACTTGAAAGTGCGTCAAATCCTGTGAACGAGAAACACAAAATGGTCGCCCCTGTGATGAGTGCCGATACCGATGTCATTTCGTCCCAAAAGGGTTTTAGGCTCCACAGTTCATACACGTCTTCTTTGAGCGTGCCATCGGCGTACATACCCATTTGCAATTTGCTGTAAATCAAATAAACAAATGCCGCAATGATGAATAGCTGTACAAAAACAATCCAACTGTTAAAGTAAGCAACGACTTTTGAGCCAAAAATATTGACGGTGGTCATCAGCCCTGTCAGTCCAATCACCCACACCCAGTGATTGACACTTGGGAATAAGGCTTCAAGATAAAGCACAGCAAGAATGATATTAACCATTGGCGAAAGTAGGTAATCTAGCCAACTTGACCAGCCGACCATAAAGCCCATACTGGGGTTAATGGATTTTTGGGTATAAGTATAAGCAGAACCTGACGATGGGTAGGCTTTGATCATATAGCCATAACTGATGGAAGTCAGCAAAACCGCAATCAAAGCAAAGATATAAGAAGTAGGCACATGACCAACACTATCACGAGATACCATACCAAAGGTATCAAGTAGGGTCATCGGTTGAATGTAGGCAAGACCAATAATGATGACGTGCCACAAACCAAGATTACGCTGCAATTTGGCAGCATTAGCAACAGTAGGTGTACTCAACGTGAGTTCTCCAAAAGCGTGCGTAAACGCAAATTAGACAAAAGGCGTTGGGGGCTTAATACCTATCAAACGTGCTTGCTAATGACAGATGGGTATCTGATTTCTGGGCGTGTTTGAGTTTTGATTATGCTATCAACTCCGTGGACTTTGATATTAAAGATATTAAAAAAAGTGGACGAATTTTACCGCAAAAATTTTGTGCTGTCAGCACCTTTTAGCAAAAAATCAGCGACATTTGGCAACATTGTTGTAAAAATTGGCAAATTGGGGCAAAAATTGTGAATTAACCGCCCTGCAAGGTCAAACTGCGACCACCATCAACGGCTAAAATTTGTCCCGTAATATAATCGCTTTGTGCCAAAAATAACACCGCTTTGGCGATGTCGTCGGGCGTACCAATGCGTTTTAGGGGGACGGACTGCTCTAATAAATGGCGGCGTTGGCTGTTAAGTGTGGCGTTTTGATCGTCATCAGGAAACACGTTTACCCCTGGGGAGACGCCATTGACCCGAATGCTGGGCGCAAATTCCAAGGCAAGCGACTGCACCATCGCCAAATGTGCCGATTTTGCCATGTTGTAAATGGGGTAGCCGATAAAGGGTTTGTTTTGGGCGTGAATGTCCAGTAAACTGACGATAGTCCCTTGTGTGGCTTGCAAGGCGTTTTTAAAGGCAACACTGAGAAAAAACGGGGCTTTGGCGTTGGTCAAAAATAAGTCTTGCCAAGCGGCATAAAGCGTGTCGGCTGCGTCCAAAGGCGTGGGATAAAAGCTGGACGCATTATGCACCACGACATCAAGCCGCCCAAAGATGGTCAGCACATCACAAACAAAAGCGCTTAGGCAGTCTGGGCTGTCAATGATGGTTAAATTGGCTTGTATGGCGGCGGCGCTGTTGGCTCGTATGGCGTTTAGGTCATCACATAGGGTAAGGGCTTCACTGTGGCTTTGGTGGTAGTGAATGATGACGTGATAGCCTTGGGCGTGAAATGCTTTGCTGATGGCTTGTCCGATGCGTTTGCTGCCCCCTGTGATTAGGGCGACTTTTTGAGAATTTGACATTTGGATTATCTGTATAAAGCACTAAAATTTAATGGCATTTTGGGGATTGGTTTAAGTCTTTTTTAGCAACCATAATTTAGCACATTGACAAACATAACAAAAGCCCAATGCAGTATTGGGCTTGTTGGTTTTTGGGGATTGGGCGACAGCGATTATAGCTCATAACCTTTGATTGCCCAGCCATTGACCAAGGGGTAACGGCGATCACGTCCAAAAGATTTTTTGGTGATTTTTGTGCCGATTGCTCCTTGACGGCGTTTGTGCTCGGCTTTGTCGGTCATGGAAAGCACTTTTTCTACCAAGGTGGGTTCAAATCCTGCCGCACAGATGACTTTGTAACCCAAATCTTCATCAATGTACATACGCAAAATGTCATCTAGCACCGCATAATCGGGTAGGCTGTCTTGGTCGGTTTGGTTGGGGCGAAGTTCGGCTGATGGCGCACGGGTGATCACTCGTGTGGGGATCACGGGGGTGTCTTCTAGGCGGTTGCGATAATCAGCAAGACGATAAACGTCTGTTTTATAAACGTCTTTTAGCACGTTAAAGCCGCCAACCATGTCGCCATAAAGCGTGGCATAACCGACGGCGTTTTCGGACTTGTTGCCTGTGGAGATGACCATGTGCCCAAATTTATTGGACAGCGCCATCAGTATAACGCCACGAGCTCGGGCTTGTAGGTTTTCTTCGGTGGTGTCGTTTTCGCTTGGATTTACCCCGCTTATCAAAGGCGACAGCGTAGCCCGCAAACCTGCTACCGCATCATGAATGGGGCAGATGGCATAAGAAACATTTAGACGTTTGGCTTGGGCTTCGGCGTCTTCTAGGCTGATGGTAGACGTATATTCATAAGGCATCATCACTGCATAGACTTTGTCAGCACCCAGCGCATCGACAGCAATGCACAGCGTCAAGGCACTGTCTATACCACCAGACAAGCCCAAAATCACTCCCTTAAAGCCTGAACGATTGACATAATCACGCAAACCCACCACAAGGGCTTGATACATTTCGCATTCACGAGACAGCTCTAGGGGCGCTTTGGTTTGGGTGTCAAAAGTTTTGCTTGCCACGTCAAATTTTGCCATGATAAGCTGATTGACGAAGCGTCCGCCTTCGTGAGCGATTTCGCCTGTGGGCTGAACAATCATAGAACCACCGTCAAACACGATGTCGTCTTGAGCGCCGGCGGTGTTGATATAGACGATGGGTAGGTTATGGGTGCTGGCTCTGTGGTGTAATAGGGCTTTGCGTTTGGCTTGTTTGCCGATTTCAAAAGGTGATGCGTTTAGGCTGATGACCAAATCTGCCCCTGCTTCTTTTAGGGCTTTGATGGGGGCTTCTTGCCATAAGTCTTCGCAGACGAGCAGCCCAATGGTTGCGCCTTTGAAGTCAAACAAGACTTGATTGCGACCTTCTTTAAAATGACGGCGTTCATCAAAAATGCCATAATTGGCTAAGCATTGTTTGTGGTAAAAGCCTTTTTGTACGCCATCATGCAAAATTGCCACCGAGTTAAAAGTGCCGTGTTGATCAACGTGCGGATAACCCAAAATGATCACAATGCCTTCTATTTTGGCAAGATCGGCTAAGGCTTCCTTGACCCGTTCGGCAAGCGTGGGGCGCAAAAGCAAGTCTTCGGGTGGATAACCGATGAGCGATAATTCGGGAAAAACAACGATGTCCGCCCCCCGAACTTTGGCGTCTTGAGTTAGAGCACGCATTTTGCGAACGTTGCCTGCCATATCGCCCACCCAAAAGTTGGTTTGCATAAGAGCGATGGTGATGGTACCTGTGGCGGTGGGGGCTTCAATAAAGGTTTCTTGTGTGTCTTTTGACATTTTTAATTATCCTAAAAATTTTACAAAATATGTGTGATGAACCAACAAAGCATATCTTCCTAAATAGACCTTGTGATGGGCTGCCTAAAAATAACAAACCGCCAAATAGTATAGCACAGTCTGCAAAGGTTTGTGGTATAGTATCTTATTTTTTAATGAGATAAAATAGGAGTATCATGTTTGCGTTTTTTTTTAAATGTCATCATTATTTTGATTGTGATGAAGGTATTTTTTAAATTCATGTACCCCAAGCCCCCACAAAGATTTTTGCCCCAAGAAGGCGATGACACTACGATACGTACCTGTAATCATTGTGGTCATCAGCTTGCCACTTATCGGGGGATTTTACAAAAAGATGGGGATAAAGAATTGTTTTTTTGTAATGATGACCATCAGGCGGCGTTTGAAAAAACATTGACAAATATTTAATAAAACTTGTCAATAAAAACGGTTTGATAAAAAAGCCGTTTTTATTTAAGGTGTTAAGAATTTATTAATCCGCCCAAGACCAACAAGAGATATGTTTGTTTTTGACATCAAAGGTTAAGCCGCTACCACCGACATACCATTCTTCAGACCAACCATTTTTATTGATGATAATAAGCCCACGTTCATAGACATCTGTATTATTTGGGGATAATGCTTTTGCTTGAGCGGAGGTTATGCTTTTGTAAGTGGGCGTGAATGTGTTGGTGTGTGGGTTTTCGTGTGCGGTCACTTCCCATGCTTTGTTGCTACCGACAGGATATTTGTTGCCATCAACATCTAGGGTAAATTGAGGTTTAAGTTTGCTAAAGTTGGTATTATTAAAATAAACCTTAAGATTTGTGCCTGCTTCATAAGATAAGTTAATACGGTTGATTGGCTGACCAAAAGCCATCGCATTTTTTAGGTGAATGTCCACACCCCAACCACCTTCTTTGCTGTGGTATTTGCTGACGCTGGGTTGTAGGGCTTTTGGCATATTGGATTTTTTGCCTTTTTCACCTTCTGGCATTCCAAGCAGTTTCATTAAATCGTTATCACCATCAACATAATCTATAACACCATCATTGTCGCTATCAATAGGCGTTTCTATTATGCCGTCTTTATAAATGTCTTGTAAATCACAACTGTCTTGCATACCTTTTAAATAGGGTGTCCAATCTATGCTTTTTGCCACGACTGAACTGCTAATGACAAATAGCGTAAGTGCTAGCATGGATTTTAACATCGCTTATCCTTAAACTGTCTATTAAAAAGTAATTTTATTATAAAATATAATAAAAATGGATTAAATCATGGTTAGGCATTTACTTGTTAAGTTTTTGTAAATAAAAAAGGACAACTGATGTTGCCCTGATTGTGGTTTGGATTAATTTTTTACGCCAACTTTTGTGTATTTATAGCCGTTTATCCAACGCTCAAACTGCCTAAACCCAAACAAAATCACCCACGATAAGACCAAATAAATCACCCCAGCGGCAAAATACAGTTCCAATACGGTATAAGTCGTGGACATGATGTCTTTTGATGTGTAGATGATGTCCGCCACGGTGATGGAGCTTGCCAGCGCCGAGCCTTTTAACATAAAGATGACTTCGTTACTGTAGGCAGGAATCATGATACCAAAGGCACGGGGCAATGTAATGCGTCTAAGTTTTTGGGCGGGTGACATACCCAAAGCGTCCGCCGCTTCTAGTTCGCCTTTGGGGACGGCGCAGACAGCGCCCCGAACGATTTCGGCGATGTAGGCGGCAGTGTTTAGAGCAAAGGCGATGATGGCGCACCAATAAGCCTTACTTAAAACAGGTTCCCAAAGCACGCTTTCTTTGATGAATTCAAATTGCCCAAGCCCATAATAAATCAGCGCCATTTGCACCAATAAAGGCGTACCACGAAAAAAGAAAATGTACAAAAACGGCAAGAAACTGACCAAAGGGTTTTTGGACAGACGTAAAAGCCCCAAAATCACCCCAAACACAAGCCCGATGACGCTAGACAGCACCACAAGCTCGATGGTAACAACAGACGCTTTTAGTAAGTCAGGAAACGATGTAAAAATGATTTGCCAATTCCAGCTCATGCCTTACCCCCTTGTTGTAGTTTTTTGGCATAGCGTTTGGCAGGGTTGGCTCGCCATTCACTAAAGCTGATTACGCCCGTTACCACGACGGTCAAACATAAATAAATCAACGCCACCGCCAAAAAAAACGTAAAAGGCTGCCCTGTGGATTGACCTGCCCGAGAGCCATAATACATCACGTCTTTAAGTCCCACCAGCGACACAAGGGCGGTGTCTTTGAGCAGCACCAACGCCAAATTGCCAAGCCCTGGTAGGGCAACTATCCACACTTGTGGCAAAATGATTCGCCAAAAAGTCTGCAAAGGGTGCATACCAAGACTTTGGGCGCTTTCCCATTGACCTTTGGGGATTTCTTCTATTGCCATACGAAACACTTCGGTGGCGTACGCCCCAAACATGATGGAAAGTGCCATCACTCCCGCCCAAAAACTGCCAATTTCTAGCCGTCCAGAATAACCAATGCTTTTGGCGAAAGCGGACAACAAAATATCGCCCCCAAAATAAATGGCAAATACCACCAAAAGTTCAGGAATGCCCCGAATGACGGTGGTATAAAAATTTGCCATATAGCGAAACGCCGCCACAGAAGACAATTTGGCTGCTGCACCAAGCAGTCCAAAAATAAGCCCAAAAATCAAACTGGTGATACCCAATTTGATGGTGAGTAATGTGCCTTGGAGCAATAAATCGCCATAGCCGTGGAGTTGAAACACAATATCGCCTTTGGTTTTAGTAAAAGAAAAGTTAAACTCGGTATTTTAACAAATTTTCAATCTGCTTGCGAAAAAATTCACCCTAGTTGCGATTTGGTGGGGCAAATAGGGTGAAATGGGTTATTTGCTTGCCGCTTGCGGTGTGGCGGAAGTTTTGGCAAGCATTTCTTCGCCAAAGTGTTTGACGACGATTTTGTCATAAGTGCCATCGGCTTTGATGTCGGCAAGGGCTTTATTGAATTTACCCAGCAGTTCATCATTGCCTTGATTGACGGCGACGGCGAATTTGTCATCGATGTTTATTTCATCGCCTTTGATGACAAAGCCTTTACCAAGATCGCTTTTTAGCCAAGTGAGCGCAGGCAATTTGTCGCTGATCATCGCTCCAACACGGTTGTTACCCAAATCCAAAAAGGCGTTGTCCAGTGTGTTGTATAGTTGCACTTGTGCTTCGGGATAAGTTTTGGTTAGCCACTGACTTGAGATGGTTGAACCTTGGGCGGCGATTTTGGTGGCTTTGATGTCGTCGGCTTTGCTTGGGTCAAACGTACTGTCTTTTTTGGCAAGAAACACAAGGGTATTAACAAAGTAAGGCTCGCTAAAGCTGACTTGCTGACTGCGTTCGGGGGTAACGCTCATGGCAGAAACGATGGCGTCAAATTTGCCTGTTTTGAGTGCGGGGATAATGCCGTCCCATTCTTGGGCTTCAATTTGGCACGTTACCGCCATTTTTTGGCATAAGGCGTTGGCGATGTCCACATCAAAACCTGCCAATGAACCATCGTTGTTGGTGTAATTAAATGGTGCATAAGCCCCTTCGGTGGCGATCTTAAGCGTGGTGGGCGCAGGGGCGGCGCTGTTTTGGGTGTTGTTACCACAGGCACTTAATACAAGTGTACTGGCAAGGGTAAGCACGGTTAGGGTAATAGATTTCATAACTGTCCTTAGAATGAATTGTTGTTTGATGTTGGTATCGGTCATGACCAGTTTTAGTCTAAATGACCATCAACCAAAATAAGCCAAAATGGGGCTTTGTAAAAAACCCCATGTATCAAACCCATCAGTTTTTGTTTGTTGCTTCGGGTGTTTTTTCGGTTTTTTGGCTGCTGTCTGCTTTGGTGGCGTCAGCTTGGGCGCTGTCTGTTTTTGCTGTTTCTTCGGCTTGGGCAGGAGCATTGGCAGCGCCATTGGGATCAAAATATTTGTTGGTGATTTCGTCATATTTGCCATTGGCTTTTAGGGCGGCTAAGGCGGTATTGAAACGATCTTTTAAGGGGTCGCCTTTGCGTACAGCGATGGCGATGTGATCTTTGATGTCAATGGGCTGACCTTTGATTTCAAAGTCTTTGCCAGCGTCTGATTTTAGCCAGTCAGAAATTGGCACGATGTCAGAAAGCATAAATTCAATGCGTCCAGCGGTCAAATCAAGATAGGCGTTGTCTTGTTTGTCGTAGCTTTTGATGATGGCTTTGGGCTGATTTTTCGCCAAATAATCAGCAGAAACGGTGGCTTGTTGTGTACCGACGGTTTTGCCTGCCAAATCGGCAATGCTGACATCAACCCCTTTTTTACCAACAAGCACCAAGGTGTTATTAAAATATGGCTCGCTAAAATCCACCACCAACGCCCGTTCGGCGGTGGCGGACATACCTGCCATGATGGCGTCTGATTTGTCGGCTTGTAGGCTAGGAATTAGACTGTCCCATTCTTGGGGAACGATTTGGCAATTGGCTTTCATTTCTTGACATAAGGCGTTGGCAAGGTCAATTTCATAGCCGATGGGGTTGCCTGCGGTGTCCAAATAACTAAAGGGTTTAAAGCTGGTTTCGGTGGCAATACGAATCACCGCTGCGTTTTTGTCGGTGGCGGTTTCGGGTTTGGCGGTGTCTGTGCCACCACCACACGCACTTAGGGCAAAGGCTGCGGTTAAAATGGCTAATGCTTTTAATTTCATGGGTCATACTTCCTTTTTGTGTGAATTATTTGGCGGCTTCACTTTTTGAAGCTTCGGCAGTAGCTTCTTTGGCGGCAGGTGCTTCGGCAGCTTTGGTGTCATTTTTGGTGTCAGCCGTGTCTTTGTTGGCTGGCGCTGTGCTTGTGCCAAATACCGCTTTTTCAATTTCGGCAAGTTTACCATTTTGTTTTAGGGTTTTTAGGGCTTTGTTAAATTCGTCTTTTAAAGGATCGCCTTTGCGGACGGCAATGCCCAAATTGTCGTTATTGTCAATTTCTTCGCCAATCAAACCAAAGCCTTCGCTGTTTTCTTTGAGCCAATCGGTTGCGGAGACTTTTTCTGCCATGACGGCGTGATTGCGTCCTGCTTTCATGTCAAGATAGGCGTTGGTGTAGGTGTCATAAAGCTGTACACGGTTACCGTCTTTGCCGTCATAACGCTCGCTGATGTAGTTTGCGCCTGTGGTGCCACGCTGACTGCCAAGAATCAAGCCTTTGATGTTGTTGGGGTCAAAACTGCCGTCATTTTTGGCAAGCCAAACCATGGTGTTGGCAAAATACGGTTCACTAAAATCCACCTGCTGCAAGCGATCGGGGGTGATGGACATACCTGCGATGACCGCATCGTATTTGTTGGTCAAAAGCCCCGGTAACAGACCGTCCCAATCTTGGGCGATGATTTTGCATTGGGCTTTGATTTCGGCACACACCGCATTGATGACGTCCACATCAAAACCAACAATCTTGTCATCGGCGGTTAGGTTGTTAAAAGGGGGATAATTGGCTTCGGTGGCGATGACCAGTTCTCGTCCTTCTTTGCTTTTTTCGCCAGTAGGGGCTTGGGTTTTGTTTTCAGATGGGCTGCCACAGCCTACCAAAGCGACAGCGGTTGCGGCAAACAGTAGGGTAAATTTTGAAGTAAAAGACATAAAAAACTCCAGTTTTAAAATAAAAATAAGGTCAGGCAATTATTGGTGAGAAGCCATAAATTCTTGCACCCGTTCTGATTTTGGGTT